>DRMA01000001.1 GCA_011375245.1 Thiothrix sp.
CAGTGCACCTGAGCGACAAATAATTAAATCGGCCCATTCGTATGCACCCGCCATGTCTTCTATAAAAGGCACAACATGCGCCTCAACGGCCGTTGCTTCATACGTTTTTTGAGCTAACTTGAGCGTTGCCTCACCCGACTGATGTACAACATCAACCACCATTTCTTTTGGTAAGCCTGATAGAGCACGTGGCACAATCTCATTCAAGGCCTTAGCACCTAAGCTTCCACCTACAACAAGCAAGTGAAATGCTTGGTTTTCTCTCCCCGCAAGACGAACAGCAGGTTCATCAATAGCAGCAATATCAACACGTACAGGATTTCCTGTTGGCATTGCATCCACGGCATCTGCAAAAGTCTCAGGAAAACCTTCAAGCACCTCTTCTGAAAAACTTTTCAATAATTTATTGGTTAAACCTGCAATAGCATTTTGTTCATGAATGATGACAGGAATCCCCATCAATGAAGCAACTAAACCACCAGGTCCTGCTACAAATCCCCCCATACCTAAGACTGCCGCAGGACGATGCTTACGCATAATTTGTACTGACTGTATCAGTGCTTTTGTAAGACGAAAGGGGGCAAGTAACCATGCAGCAACACCTTTACCTCGTAAACCAGCCACACTTAAATACGAAATCTGAATACCTGCTTCAGGTATTACTCGTGCTTCAATACCTTTTTCTGTTCCCATCCATACAACAGGAATATCATGCTCAAGTAAAGCACGGGCAACAGCTAGTCCAGGATAAACATGCCCTCCTGTCCCACCTGCAGTGATTAAAATAGGTTGATTTTCTTCAAAGTCAGACATTCACCCTCCGTTGGCGGCGCGCTTGAGGTTTTGTTTTTAGGGGTTTCTTTGTTGCTCTTTTGGGTACTTTTTTTGGTGATTTTTTCAATACTTTTTTCGTTGTTCGTCGTCGTGTTTTTTTAGGGGGGGCTTTCTCAATGGGAACACCTCTTAACTTCATTTCAGTTTCTGTGTGTACACGCATTAATACCCCCATTGCAGTTAAAGCAACCAACATGCTACTGCCGCCATAGCTCATAAACGGCAATGTTAATCCTTTAGGTGGCAAAACAGCGAGGTTTACCCCAATGTGAAACAATGCTTGAAACCCCATCCAAAAACCAATGGCATAAGCCACATAAGCACCATAGTACTGTTGTGCTTTATCTGCTTTAAAGCCAATAACAAAAGCACGTTGAACTAACCAACCAAATAAACCTAGCGTAATGGTAATACCAATAAAACCAAGTTCATCAGCAAGAACAGCAAAGATAAAATCATTATGTGCTTCAGGTAAATAAAACTGCTTTTGCACACTGCCACCAAGACCTGAACCAAACCAACCACCATCACCAATAGCCATCAGTGCATTCGTCACTTGGTAACCTGTGCCCGTTGAATCTTTCCATGGATCAAAAAAAGACATAACCCGATTGCCACGGTATCCCATCATCAATAAAGGAATCATCAGAATGATAATTCCCAATAACAACACGGCAAGCTGTATAAGTCTAACACCACCAAGAAACAACAAAGCTAAACCTGTTGCGAAAACCACAACAACAGTACCAAAATCAGGTTCTAACAAGAGCAATGCACCAAACAGCGCTAGTACCAACAAAGGCATAAGCATCGGTTTATAGGACGTTGAGGTAACCAGTTTTTTATCATGACGTACCATATATCCCGCAAGATACAAAAAGATAACAAGCTTTGCTAATTCCGAAACTTGTATGTTAAAACCGCCAAAACCTATCCAACGCCGACTACCATTAATTTTTTGTCCTACATCGGGTATGAGTACAATAACAAGTAAGGCAAAAATAATAGGAATTAAGCCCACGCCCAGTGACTGCCAATAACTCATTCTTATTTGATAGGTAATCAAAGCCAACACAAAACCCATACCAATAAAAAGCAACTGTCGATCCATAAAATAGCTAGGCGTAGCATGAGCCCGTTCACTAATAGCAACCGAAGCGGAGGTCATTACAATAAAGCCTAACCCCAATAACAATAACACAACCGTCAGCAGTTCCTTATCTAAATAAGAACTCCATGATGCTAGTTTTTGTGTCGTATTTATCTTCATTAAATCGCTAATTGCCTCACACTATTGACAAAATCATCCCCCCGCTCTTCAAAGTTTGCATACATATCAAAACTGGCACAGGCGGGCGATAGCAAAACATTATCGTGTTTTTGCGCTAATTTTTTAGCCATTTTTACTGCTTCTTGCATATCCTTGACAAAGAATATGTGCCTAAATCCTGCCAATGATCTTGCCATTTTTTTTGCATCTTCACCGAATAAAATCACTGCTCTTGCTTTTTCGTCTACAACTTGTTTAAGTGGGGTAAAGTCTGATCCTTTTCCTTGCCCACCTGCAATTAATACCGTTTTTCGCGGCATGCCTTTTAGAGCCGCTAAGGTCGCGCCTACATTAGTGCCTTTTGAATCGTTATACCAATTAACTTGATTAATCTCAGCTACCCATTCTGACCGATGCCTAACACCCTTAAAGTCACTAATAGCTTGCAACATACCTGCCATTGGCAATCCCGCTTGCTCACCTAGTGCTAAGGCTGCTAACGCATTGGCGATATTATGCTCACCTGTTACCTTCATTGCCTCTGTTGAGAGTAATAATCTTTTACCTTTGGCAAACCACAGCACACCCTCATGCTCTATCAAGCCCATATCTTGTTCAGTAGGCGGTTCATTCAGACCAAAACTCACTGTTAGTCTTGCACCTGCTAAACGACACGCACTTGGGTCATCACGATTAACAATGGCAACTTTACATTGATCATAGATACGTGCTTTAGCAGCAGCATAGCCTTCAATCCCTTCATAACGATCAAGGTGGTCAGCACTAATATTTAAAATAACAGCTGACTCTGCCTGCATAGAATTGGTCGTTTCGAGCTGAAAACTCGATAACTCTAAAACATATAACTCAGCTGCTTCTTGTTTTAGTAAGTCTAATACTGGAATTCCCACATTGCCACCCGCAGCAACACGCTTACCAGACGCTTCTGCCATTAATTTAACCAGTGTAGTTACTGTAGTTTTACCATTAGATCCCGTAATCGCAATAATAGGCTGCTGCACCGCTCTAACAAATAACTCAATATCGCCCAGTATTTCCGCACCATTTGCATGTGCCGCTTGTATTTCACGGGTTGCTATTGAAAGACCAGGACTCACAATCAACTGACGTGCTTGATTAAATACCTCTGTTGAAAAAGTACCAAAAAAGACGGGGGTATCTGGACAACTCTGTTCTAATGCTCTTTTTCCTGGTGGATTTTCACGACTATCGGCCACAGCAAAAGCGACATCCCTGTCACGCATATAATGCGCCACAGATAACCCAGTCATCCCTAACCCGATTATCAGTGTGTCCCATTTCTTAGGCTGTTTATCCACAAGAGCCAATTTACCGTACCTTCAATGTTGCTAAACCAATCAATACCAATACCACAGTAATAATCCAAAATCGCACAATAACTTTCGGCTCAGCCCATCCTTTAAGCTCAAAATGATGGTGAATCGGTGCCATTCTAAAAATTCGCCTTCCCGTCATTTTAAATGAAGCCACTTGCAAAATAACGGAGACTGTTTCCAAGACAAAGATACCGCCCATAATAGCCAATACCAATTCTTGCCTTACTACAACCGCAATAATGCCTAATGCCGCACCTAATGATAATGAGCCAACATCTCCCATAAAGACTTGTGCAGGATAACTGTTAAACCATAAAAACCCCAAACCAGCACCAAAAATTGCAGTACAAAAAACAACAACCTCCCCTACATCGCGGATATAAGAAATCCCCAAATACTCAGCAAAACGAGCATGACCACTCACATAAACAAAAACAGCCAAACCACCTGCCACTAATATCGTTGGCATAATGGCTAAGCCATCAAGACCATCAGTAAGGTTAACGGCATTACTTGCTCCTACTAAGACTAAATAAGTCCATGGAATAAAGACCCATCCCATATTCCAATACCAATCTTTCATCACTGGTACATAAAGCGTCGTTTCAGCATCCGTTGCCGCAGTCAAATAAAGCACCACTGCAGCAATAAGTCCAACAGCAGACAAGCCAAGATACTTATAGCGTGCTGATAAGCCTTTGGTATTACCATGCTTTAACTTCAAAAAATCATCAATGCCACCAATCCCACCAAATCCAAGCGTCACTAATAAAACAATCCATAAATATTGACTGGTAAGATCTCCCCATAATAAGGTTGTTACGGTGATCGACAATAAAATCAACGCTCCTCCCATTGTTGGCGTACCTGCTTTAATAAGGTGTGTCTCAGGACCATCGTCACGCACTAACTGCCCTACTTTCATTTGCGTAAGGCGTTTAATCATTACTGGTCCAAACACAAGAGAAATGCCTAGTGCCGTTAATAAGCCTAAAATAGCACGTAAGGTAAGGTATTGAAAAACATCAAAACCACTGTAAAACTGACTCAAATACTCGAATAAAGCAAACAACATTTAGTGTATCCCCTGTTTTATATTTGCGCTCAATGCGCTCACTACTTTTTCCATTGCCATACCACGTGACCCCTTTACCAGAATAGTCACTTCTTTTGTAATATGTTGTTCAAGTTGTTGTAATGCAACAACTAATGCGTCCAATTCACTATATGCATTCTCAGCCTGTCCAAACACGGCACAAGCTTCAGCACTCATCGCACCTAAGCCGAACAAATAGTCAATACCTGCCTGCTTAGCTTGCTCACCGACTGCTTTATGCATCATAACTGCGTTTTCACCTAACTCCCCCATATCACCAAGTACCAGTATTTGCACACCTGAGCGAGTCGCTAAAACATCAATAGCGGCAGAAGCAGAAGCAGGGTTAGCATTATAAGTGTCATCAATAAGATAAAACCCTTCACGCACTTCAATAGCGGCTAAACGGCCACTGACTGACGTTAATGCTTCTAAGCCCTGTTTGACTGTTGCCAAATCAACCCCTAATGCAGTTACAGCAGCCGTAGCTGCTAATGCATTCATTGCATTGTGACGACCAGGCAATTGTAATGCTACGTCAATCATATTTTTTGTATTATTGTTTACAGTATTAGCTGCATTACAACAAATACGCAATTTCTCACCAGCAATATAACGACCACTAATATCAGCAGGTTGTGTGAGACCAAACGTTATTGTTTGCCGTTGTTTATTTAAGCTGGACCAATAAGTAGCATAAACATCATCAGCATTAATAATAGCAACTCCTGTATCATCAAGACCTGCAAAAATTTCTCCTTTTGCTTTAGCAACACCTTCAATATCACCAAAACCTTCCAAATGGGCAGGTCCTGCATTATTAATAACAGCCACTGTTGGCTTAGCAATATGTGTTAAAAAGTCTATTTCATTGAAATGGTTAGCGCCCATTTCAATCACCGCATAATCATGGTCTTCACGAATCCGTAATAAAGTAAGTGGCATCCCGATATCATTGTTAAAATTCCCATCAGTGGCTAATACATGTCCTTTTTGTGCCAAAATGGCCGCAATCATTTCTTTTAACGTCGTTTTACCATTGCTTCCTGTTAAACCAATCACAGGATTTGAGTACTGTTGCCGCCAGCCAGCAGCAAGATCGGCTAATGCCTGTTTAGTATCCTTGACAATAACTTGTGGCAGCCTGCAATCAATCCGTTGGCTTACCAGAGCAGCCCCCGCCTTATCCACTAAATCAGCAACAAAATCATGCGCATCAAACCGCTCACCTTTAATCGCAATAAAGAGGCTATCACTCAATACTTTTCTTGAGTCAATACTGACAGAATTAATCGCTACATCAATAGCTACATCAACGTTGTATAGCTCCCCTTTTGTTATTGTTGCAATGTCAGTTAATGTTAACCAACTCATTTATACCCCCTGTATTTTATTATCTTGTTGTGCACGCAGTGCCATAGCTGCTTGCTCTCTATCATCGAATTGATGCGTTTCACCACGCACAATTTGTACGGTTTCATGTCCTTTCCCTGCGATAAGAATCGTGTCACCTGCTGCTGCAGACTGAATCGCAAAACGAATCGCTTTATGGCGATCATGTTCCATTGCAACATGCTCTGGACTTTTTAAGCCCTGAATCATGTCATTCATAATCTGAAACGGCATCTCATTACGGGGATTATCATCAGTTAGGATAACCATATCTGCGTTTTGTTCTGCGATCCTTGCCATCAATGGACGCTTGCCACGATCACGATCACCGCCACAGCCGAACACACAAATCAAACGATTCGTTGTATGTTTGCGAATTGCTTGCAAGGCTTGCTCTAATGCCCCTGGAGTATGCGCATAATCAACCACCACTAAAATACCTTGATCATTAACAATTGTTTCCATGCGTCCCGCAACGGTATCAACGTTACCTAATCGAGTGAGGGCTTCTTTTAGCGACATACCAAGCCCTACTAAGGAACCTGCTGCTGCTAATATGTTATACAAATTGAAAGCTCCCAATACAGGCACATCTAGGTGAGTTACTTGCTGATGAAAATGAATCGTTGCTTGAATACCTTGCATGGTATAACGTGGATTTGAAGCAATTAAACTCCCCACTGGGTAATCAGCAGCATTGCCCACGCCATAGCCTATTATTTTAATTTCGCCTGTGTTAACACGTACCTGATGTTCATTTACCAGACGCACACCAAACTCATCATCAAGATTAAGTACCAGTGTTTTAGCGGTTGGCCATGCAAACAATTTAGCCTTGGCTGCTGCATAAGCATCAACCGTCTGATGGTAATCAAGATGGTCGCGTGTTAAGTTTGTCAGCACAACCACATCAAAGGCTACGCCATTAACCCGTCCTTGATCCAAAGCATGGGAAGAAACTTCCATTGCAATATGAGCCAATTGCTGCTGTTTAAGTCTAACAAGTGCTTGATGCACAGAAAGCACATCAGGTGTTGTATATCCCGTCTCAATTACTGCGTTAGGTCTTCCAATACCTAACGTACCAATAACAGCTGCAACATTAGCGGTGGTATTAAACGCTTGAGCAATAAAATGTGTCACGGTTGTTTTTCCATCCGTGCCAGTGACACCAATCATATCAAGCTGTTTACTTGGCTCTGCATAAAAACGATTAGCTATAATCCCAAGATGTTGGCGTAAGTCATCAATTTTAATACAAGGGATGGCAACATCAGGCTTGCAGTAATCCTCATCGGCTTCCCAAATAATAGCTGCAGCCCCTTGCTTCTCTGCAGTAAGCGCAAACTCTAAACCATGACGACAACTACCGCTTAAGGCAACAAATAGACTGCCTGCTTGAACATCTCGACTATCAAGCGTTAAGGCATTAATGATACAAGGCTTAGTGAAACTACTGAGCAAATCAGCAGCTACAATATCTTGCAACAAAAATGATAAATGATGCTCATACACTTGCTTGCTCATTGCGTTGTCCCCAAATAGCTAAACTGTGGCTGTTGACCATGTTGTAGATTATCAGGACGAGCATCGAGAACTCTAAGAGCTTGAGCCATCACCCTAGAAAACACAGGTGCTGCTGCTTTGCCGCCAACAGCGTCTAACTTTGGTTCATCAAGCATTACTGCCACTACCACTTTAGGATTAGTTACAGGGGCAAGACCGATAAAACTAACAATACGTTTATCTTTACGATACTTTTTATTAATCACTTTATAGGCTGTGCCTGTTTTTCCCGCAACGCGATAACCATCAACCTTAGCCCTCCCCCCCGTTCCATCTTTACTCACTACAGTTTCTAACATGTGCAAAATAGCATTTGCATTCTTCTGTGACAAAACATGCTGTCCTTCTGGTTTTTTACTTCGTTTTAATATAGTAACGGGGTACAAATACCCACCTGTAGCAAAAATAGTATAAGCATGTGCCATTTGTAACAAACTAATACCAATACCATAACCATAACCGTGCGATGCCTGATCAACAGGCTGCCATGCATCATAGTGCAATAATGACCCTGCTGTTTCGTTAGCAAAACCAGACTCAGCAACTCGTCCAAAACCAATACGACTTAAAAACATCCAGTGATCTCGTTTTGATATTTTTAATGCCACTTTACTTGCACCAACATTACTTGATTTTGCAAGAATTTTTGCCAGTGAAATATTCCCCATATCACGTGGATCACGAACTTTATATTCACCAAAAACCATAAAACCAGGCGAAGTATTAATATAAGAATTTGCTCGCAACACGCCTGAGTCCAATGCCGCAGCAATGGTAAAAGGCTTAATGGTTGACCCCAGTTCTAAGGCATCGGTAACAGCACGATTTCTATAGCTCCATGCTTTCAAACTACGACGATTATTGGGGTTAAAAGCTGGCATATTTGCCATTGCCAAAATTTCGCCTGTGTAAGCATCCAGTACAACAACAGCGCCTGCTTGGGCTTGTAAACGATAGACTTGTTTTTTAAGTTCTTTATACGCAACGTATTGAATACGGCGATCAATAGAAAGCTGAACATCTTTACCTGGAATCATTCTTTCAAGCTGCTCAACATCCTCAAGCACACGACCACGTCTATCACGCACAACCCGTTTTTTACCCGCTTTTCCCGCTAATGGTTTATTCATAAAGCGCTCAATACCTTCGGTTCCATTACCATCAATATTGGTAAATCCCACCACATGAGCGAATGTTTCTGATGCTGGATAAAAACGGCGGTACTCTTGATCAGAACGAAGCGTTGGCAACACATCAAGCCCCATCACTCGCTCAGCTATTTCTGGTTCAATATGACGTGCTAGATACATAAAACGCTTAGTACGATAACGTTTCAGTTTGTTAACCAGCTCACTTTTTGTCATACCCAGCTCTTTGGCTAATGTCCCCAGAGCTTCTTCAAAATCAAGATAATTCGCTTCAGCAAGTAATGCTTTTGCGCGATCAGAATAGTCACGATCATACTCAATTTTAAGCTCATCACGTCGTGCAAATATTTTTCGGGGGTCACAGGTAACGGTTGCTACTGGGGAACTAACTGCCAAAGGTTCATTGTTACGATCAAGAATCATGCCACGATAAGCGGGAACAGTAACTTCACGTACTTGACGTTTACTGGATTTTTCTTTTAACCAATCCTGTTGAAATACTTCTAGCCAAGTAGCACGCGTCAGTAAAAGACCAAAACCCAGCATAAGGAATAACATCAATGTTGAGCGACGACCATGCTTAACTAAAGGGGTTTTTCTTTTTCGTCGTTGTGTTGGCTTTTTTTTCACTCAACTATTACTCGTATTTTATTGTGTTTGGGAATGATCATATTCAGCTCTTGCTTCGCTCTACGCTCCACAACAACTTGATTAAATAAGGTACCTTCTTCTAATTTTAAACGACTCCATTGTGCTATTAACCGATTGTGTTCCTTTTCTAAAGATTGTAGGTCACCATAAAGAGTACGTGCTTCATGACGATTCATCACCACCTTAATTGCAACAAAAATAACCGCAACATATAAAAGTAGTAACAACGGTAACTGCCATGTTTTCATCCAATTCGCTCCCCAATGCGCATAATAGCACTGCGTGAACGTTGGTTTTTCACAATTTCCTCAGTACTCGGTTTCAGTGCTTTACCAATTGCTTTCATCTTTATTTGATAATGATCACTCATTACGGGTAGGCCTCGGGGTAATTTAGGACCACGCTTTTGTAATTGTAAAAAGCGTTTGACAATTCTATCTTCAAGCGAGTGAAAACTAATCACTACAAAACGCCCCTTAATACATAAATGCTCTAATGACGCTTGCAAACAATCCTGCAAATCATCAAGTTCCTTATTAACAACAATACGAATTGCTTGAAAACTACGTGTTGCAGGGTTTTTTCCTGGCTCGTGTTTTGGTACAACAAGTGCTATTAGGTTTGCTAACTGTGTTGTTGTTTCAATAGGTTTTTCAGCCCTTACTTCAACTATTTTTCGCGCTATGCGCCGTGAAAAACGTTCTTCGCCATATTGCCAAAGTGCTGCAGCAATATCCTTTTCACTCGTACTATTGATCCATTTAGCAGCACTTATACCTGCTTCTGGATTCATGCGCATATCTAGTGCGCCTTCACGCATGAAGCTAAAGCCTCGTTCAGCATTATCAAGTTGGGGAGATGAAACACCTAAATCAAGTAATAGCCCATCTGCTCCAGTCTCTATACCTGCTGCTGCTAATGCATCAGCAAAATGACTAAACGAACCCTGCCAAACAAACACTCTTGTATCACTTTTATAAGCCTCTTGAGCATTTGCAATCGCTTCTGGGTCTTTATCAATAACAATTAGCTTACCTTGTTGACCTAAACGCGCTAAAATTTTTTCACTGTGTCCACCACGACCGTAGGTACCATCTATATAACAACCATCAGCACGAATAGATAAGGCATCAACCGCCTCATTAAGCAATACTGTTTGGTGACAGAATTCGTTGGTTACTGTATCGCGCATTCTATTAAATTGATACCTGACTTAGCGCATCGTCTATCTCCATATCATCAGATTGAGCCTCTGTAATCCACGCATCACGTTCTGTTTGCCATGTATCAGCATTCCAAAGCTCAAACTTGTTCAACTGACCTACTAAAACGACTTTTTTCTCCAATCCTGCATATTCACGTAACGGAGCTGCAATACGGATACGTCCTTGACTATCTAGTTCACACTCGGAAGCATGTCCAAGTAACAAACGCTGTACATTCCTTGATCTTCGATTCATATTACTCAGCTTCATTAACTGTTCTTCGATGTTGATCCAGTCCTGCATAGGGTAAATTAATAGGCAATGATCAGTGTGATCAACAGTAACGATAATTTGACGGTTTGAAGCATCAATAATGCTATTGCGATAACGCGACGGTATTGCAAGTCGCCCTTTTGTATCAACACTCAGATTTGTAATGCCTCTAAACATCGGCTAACCAATTGAATAGCTTATGATTAAAAGAGAATTTAGGGAGACTAAACCACTTTCCCC
>DRMA01000002.1 GCA_011375245.1 Thiothrix sp.
GATCCGTCGCACGAATATCACTTAAGCGTGTTTCCATCAATTCAAATGCTTCATCCCAACTAATTTCTTCAAACTCGCCTGCACCACGTTCTGTTCCTGCTTTTCGCTTCAAGGGTTTAGTCAAGCGCGCAGGCGAATACTGCTTCATAATGCCTGAAGAACCTTTTGCACAAATAACGCCTTTATTTAGTGGGTGATCAGGATTACCCTCAATATAACGTACTTCACCTTTTTCCAGTGTTACATTAATCCCACAACGACACGCACACATGTAGCATGTTGTGCTTTTTACTTCGATATTTTTTTTAGTTCGCTGAAAAGTAGCTTGATGATTTGACATGACACAGGATTTCCCATAGAGGCAAGTTTTAGGCACACAAGTATAGGAATAAGTTAATTAGAGTACAATTATATTATGACTTAATGATATTTTAGTGCTACTTTAATTGATGAAAATCACTATTTTTTACAATCAAAGCAACACTCTCCTGAATTTCACACCTTAATACCTACTCAATGTTTGCAGCAAACTAGAATAATAAAGGAAAAAGCAATCATTTAAGGAAATAAGCCTGTTCTTAACACATATAATATAATGCATTTTTAAAACTGAACGGTATAATACCAGTTCTTAAAATACAATCACCTAACATGCATATAAGTCCTGAAACACGCACTTCACTACTATTCCAGCTCAGTGAAATACTGCAACCCGAACAGCTACTCAGCAATAAGGAAGAACTACGTCCTTATGAATGTGATGGACTTTCGGCCTATAAAACCTTACCCATAGCAGTTGCTTTACCCGACACCATTCAGCAAATCCAGCAAATTATGGAGATTTGTTGCCGCAACAATACTCCTGTCGTAGCACGAGGCGCAGGTACAGGACTCTCAGGTGGCGCACAACCGCATGAAGGTGGAATTATTTTAGGCCTTGCACGTTTTAACAAAATTCTTGCTATTGACCCTGATAATTTAACAGCGCGTGTACAACCTGGTGTACGTAACCTTGCCATTACTGAAGCTGTTCGCCAGCATAAACTTTATTATGCCCCTGATCCTTCCTCACAAATAGCCTGCTCTATTGGTGGTAATGTCGCCGAAAATTCAGGTGGCGTACATTGTTTAAAATATGGACTTACAGTACATAATATCTTGGCGCTGAAGATTGTGACAGTAGAAGGTGATTTATTGACAATTGGCTCAAACGCATTAGATAACACAGGATATGATTTACTCGGCCTCTTTACAGGCTCAGAAGGTATGTTAGGCATTATCGTTGAAGTCGTGGTTAAACTCACTCCTGATGCAGAAGATACACATCTACTAATGGCTGCTTTTAATGATATTGAACAAGCAGGCAATGCGGTTGCAAGTATTATTGCTAATGGCATCATTCCTGCGGGCTTAGAAATGATGGACAAACTCGCTATATCCGCCGCAGAAGATTTTGCTCATGCAGGTTACCCACGTGATGCAGAAGCCATCCTCCTATGCGAACTCGATGGCAGCACGATAGACGTTAGTGAACAAACACAAAAAACAAAAAAAATTCTCACCGAGCAAGGTGCAAGCTTTATTAAAGAAGCGCCTGATAAAACACAACAAGCTAAACTATGGGCAGGTCGTAAAGCGGCTTTTCCCGCAGTAGGGCGCATTTCCCCTGATTATTACTGCATGGATGGCACTATTCCACGTAAACATATTGCCAAAGTACTCAAACACATCACCAAACTCTCCACTGAATTTGATTTACGTGTTGCCAATGTATTCCATGCAGGCGATGGTAACCTTCATCCATTAATACTTTATGACGCAAATAAAGAAGGCGAACTTGAAAAAGCTGAACAATTTGGTGCAGAAATATTGCGCCTCTGTGTCAAATTGGGCGGTAGTATTACAGGAGAACATGGTGTAGGTAACGAAAAAATAGAGTTAATGTGTGAACAATTCAATACTGAAGAACTCACTATTTTTCATGCTATTAAAGCTGCTTTTGATCCTAATGGCATATTAAACCCAGGCAAAGCTGTTCCTAGTTTACACCGTTGTGCTGAACTAGGACATATGCACGTTCACAATGGCGAATTACCGCACCCTGACATCCCACGCTTCTAGGTCTTTTAATTAATCACCTTTATCGCTAATAAGTTATAGTTCAAATGAATGAATAATGAATAATGAATAATGTACGTACACAGCTCCAACAACGTGTTAAAACAGCAATTGCTGAAAAAACACCTTTACGCATTTGTGCAGGCAATAGCAAAGAATGTTATGGCAACAAAATCAAAACAAACCATGACATTGATATCAAACCTTATAGTGGCATCATTCATTATGAACCCACTGAGCTCTGTATCACTGTTCGCGCAGGTACACGTCTAGCAGAATTAGAAGCAGAACTCAGTAAACACCAACAAATTCTGCCCTTTGAGCCACCATCCTTCACCCAAAATGCAACCATTGGTGGAACCGTTGCTACAGGATTATCAGGCCCTCGCAGACCCTATAGTGGTGCCGTGCGTGATGCTATTCTTGGGGTTACTATTATTGATGGTCAAGGTGAAATCGTTCGCTTTGGTGGACAAGTGATGAAAAATGTGGCAGGTTATGACGTTTCACGCCTCATGACTGGCGCACAAGGTACACTGGGTATATTACTCGATATTTCATTACGCTTAATCCCCAAACCCGAACACAATATAACCTACCAACTGCCTCACTCACAACAGGAAGCATTGGAATACTTTACGAATACACGTCACTCAAACCTACCAATTACTGCGAGTTGCCATCACAAACTACAAACCTATATTCGTTTATCAGGTTCTGAAAAACAACTCGATGAGTTAGTAAAAACCTATGACATCCAAACCATGGAAGATGGAGACGATTTTTGGCGTGATATTCGTGACCAACAACATGATTTTTTTCAACGCAATGACAAACCTTTATGGCGCATATCATGCGCACCTGCTGCCCCTCTTACCCAACAAGTTGATATCCGCACTTTATTAGAATGGAATGGCGCAATACGCTGGATCACCAGCAATATGCCAGCCAATATTATTCAGAATATCGCCCAAAAAGCAAATGGAGAAGCTATACTATTTCGCGGTCATGTCGCTGGCATAAATACTTTCAAAAAACCTGAACCCACACTATTCAGATTACATCAGCGTCTAAAACGACAACTTGACCCAAAAGGTATTTTCAATCCTAATCGACTTTATGAAGGGCTTTAAATGGAAACACATATAAAAAAAGAACTAGAAAATACAATTGATGGCAAACTTGCAAAATCCATTCTTCGTAGCTGTGTTCATTGCGGCTTTTGTAATGCGACCTGTCCTACCTATCAACTACTAGGCGATGAAAATGATGGCCCTAGAGGTCGTATCTATCTCATTAAACAACTGTTTGAAGGAGATGGGAGTGAATCAACAGAGAAAACACGCTTGCATTTAGATCGCTGTCTAAGCTGTAGAAGCTGTGAAACAACTTGTCCTTCAGGTGTTAAGTATGGTGCATTGTTAGATATAGGACGAAAACTAGCAGAAGACCTTGCACCGCGATCACGTGAAGAAAAAAAGAAACGAAAAAGACTACAAACAACACTCTCTTCACCCAAGCGCTTTGGCACTTTACTCAAAGCAGGCCAGTTGCTACGCCCTTTACTTCCCAAAGATACCAGACAAAAAATACCCAAAAAACGCTTAGCATTAGAATGCCCAACAACAATACATGAGCGAAAAATGCTGATCCTCCAAGGATGTGTACAACCTGCACTTAGCCCTGATATTAATACAGCAACAGCCATTGTGCTTGATAAATTAGGCATTAGCTTGATCCATCACAAAAAAGTAAAGTGTTGTGGGGCTGTTAGCCAGCATTTATCCTCAGAAGACAAAGCCATTACACAGATAAAAAACAACATTGATGCATGGTGGGATGATATATCAAACGGTATCGAAGCGATTATTACCACTGCAAGTGGCTGTGGAGTCATGTTAAAAGACTACCCACACTATCTCAGGGAAGAAGGAGAATATTTATACAAAGCCGAAATCGTTGCCTCATTGAGCAAAGACATATCAGAAATAATCATCGAAGAAAACTACACTTCACTACCTATAAAAAAGACACATAAACTTAGCTGGCACTCTCCTTGCACTTTACAACATGGGCAAAAAATCATAGGTTACGTTGAAGAATTACTAACAAATACAGGGCATACGCTATTGCCTATACAAGATGGACATATTTGCTGTGGCTCTGCGGGAACCTATTCAATTCTTCAACCCGAACTATCAAAACAATTAAAACACAATAAACTGGAAAATCTTACACGAGAAACGCCTGATATGATCGTAACAGCAAATATAGGTTGTCAGACTCACTTACAACAAGGAACAGAAATTCCCGTTGTTCATTGGATCAATCTATTTATTTGAAATTTTAATAAAAAATAACAACTAACGCCCAGTTTCATCATTCCACAAATATTTATGCAACTGAAGCTGAAAACGAGCTGGCAAACGATCTGCCAGCATCCACTCTGCTAAGCCCGTTGCATCCATTTCAGTATGACTAGGCGAAAGCAAAACTTCACAGCATTCAAATAGTTGATAAGTATCAATAATATCCTTAGTCCACTCATAGTCCTCACGACTACAAATCACAAACTTCAGTTCATCAGCATTGTTAATAAAATCTAAATTCTGCCAGTGATTTTTAGCTGCCTCGCCAGAATCAGGGGTTTTAATATCCATAATCTTCTTAACACGAGAATCAACCGTTGCGACTGAAAGCGCACCACTAGTTTCAAGGGAGACCTGATAGCCTTGATCACATAACTGTGTCAATAAAGCGAAACAACTCTGTTGTGCTAATGGCTCTCCACCCGTGACACAAACATACTGAGCTTTATAGCCAGCAACTTGTTCTAAAATAGCGCTAATAGGCAACATTTCACCTCCCGTAAACGCATATTCTGTATCACAATAATGACAACGTAATGGGCAGCCTGTTAAACGCACAAAAACAGTAGGCAAACCCACTCGCGTGGATTCCCCTTGTAACGAGTGAAAAATTTCACTAACTCTTACATTATCCACAACGTCATTAATGCCCTTCACTGCGCATTTTATCTAAACGTGCTTTAGCTAATTGCGCTGCATGACTATTAGGGAAATAACGCAAAACATCGTTAAAAGTACGACGCGCCATATTCCAATCTTTCAGCGCATAAAAACTATAACCTAATTTCACCGCAGCATCAGGTGCTTTTCTACCTTTTTTATATTTATTCAACACTACAATAAAAGAGTCAATCGCTTGACGATAGTTTCGTTGTGAATACCACGCTTCGCCAATCCAATAGTGTGCATTCTCGGCTAAAGGACTATTAGGATATTTAGCTAAAAAGCGCTTAAAAGCGGTCACACCTGCTTGCCTATTCTGCTTTAAGGCTTCATATGCTTGATTATATTCAGCCTTAACACCTGTAACAGGACGATGGGTTACTATAGTAGGTTGTGTTGATATAGGTCGCTTCACAGGCTGTACGGGTTGCCGTTGTGGAGGTATGGGTTTCACTGTCTCTGGCGTTGTTCTTAATGGTGCGTCTTCTGATCTATTTTTACTTTCTGCATTCATACGTTCATCTAAGGCAAGAAATGCGCGTTTTTGGCTTTCTTTCAGCTGCGTTAAATCATGCCGCAGTATTTGGTTTTCACCGCGCAGTTGATTAATTTCCTTCCCCATGATTTCAATACGCTGATACAACTCTGCAAAAGCATCAGAGTTAGCATGAGCAGATATTGCTGACAGCATCAGCAAAGAGGCTAATGATATATGGGATATACTTGTTATTACTTTCATCGTTGACTCCATTACGACTTACAACTTACGACTAATATCTAGGATATTTTAACTCAACTCGACGATTCTTCGCCCATGATTTTTCACCATCGCCTACCACCAATGGACGCTCCTCACCATAAGCAACCGTTTCAGTTCGTGCGCTACTAATTCCTTTACCACGTAGATACCATTGTACTGACTTAGCACGCTGCTCAGAAAGAGCTACATTGTACTCTCGCGTTCCACGCTCGTCTGCATGTCCCTCTAAACGCATCGAAATAGTTGGGTTACGCTTTAATAACTCAGCATGGGCTTCTAACACTTTTTTGTAATGTGGTTTAATCGTCACTTGATCATAATCAAAGTAGATAATCCGCTCAGCTAGCAGACTTTTAGGATTATTCAAGTCAGCTGGACGATAAGTTTCCTGATAAGCCCCCGAACCAGAATTCTGCCCTGTATTTCCATAACTATTCCCACCATGATAATAATCTCGCCCTGTAGAGCCATTATTATATTGCCGTCCTGTTGCTGTAGAAGCAACACCGCCACTAGAACCATAGTTCACTCCTTGTGTTGCACTACCTCCCCTACCTCTATTAACACCATTTCCCGCATTATTATGATTAGCAGTACCACTGCCAGCATACTGACCATTTACACCAGCAACAGGCACATTTTGTGCCTGATGAGAACAAGCACTCAACATCAGTACCGCTAGTATAGGTATAAATAAACGTATTTTATAATTCATTATTATCTCCTCATGATTGAGATTACTGGTTGAACTTATCACTGGCAAGCCACTTATCGCCCTATAAAATATCCAAAACCAGATTAAAAACGATACTACTCATTATGATTCAAGGATTGCCTAAGATTGCCTAAATAGGGTGACCATGCTGGATGACCAACATCAGCATAAGGCGAATGTAATACAGATCTTGCTCGCCCATTATCACTCACCGTTGCCAATAAGTGCCTTCTGCCTTGTCCTCTCGTTTCATAAAGAACCATCGTGCCATTTGGAGCTAATGAAGGTGACTCATCTAAACTCCCCGTCGAAATAATATCAGCCTCATAACTCGTAATATCCATCATAGCGACCCTAAATTTACCTGAAATACGACGAATAAGTGCTACTTTGTCACCAATAACACTTGGGTCGGAATTATAGTTCCCTGTGAATGTCATCCGCTTAGGAGGCGTATTACCATTCCCACTTACAGCAATCTTATAGAGCTGTGGTGTCCCACCACGATCAGAGGTAAAAAGAATATGCTGACCATTTGCTGTCCATGACGGCTCTGTATCAATTGCTCTTGAATGCGTTAGGCGCGTTAATCGACCCGTTGCAAGACCAAGGGTATAAATTTCTGGATTACCTTCAATAGAAAGACTAAGCGCCAATGTTTGACCATCACGAGACCAAGCAGGCGCACCATTAATTCCTTTACGTGCAGAAACCAACTTCCTTTTTCCCGTGCGTAAATTTTGGATAAAAATAGCAGGACGACCTGACTCAAATGAAACATACACAAGCTGATCACCCTGTGGTGACCAATCTATTGACATAATAGGCTCTATTGATGTCACAACAGGCTTAGGGTTATAACCATCTGCATCCGCAACAATAAGCTGATAAATACGATCATTTCCTCCACCATTAGCAGCAACATAAGCGACTCGGGTATCAAATGCACCACGAATACCCGTCAAATGCTTGAAAATAACATCTGCTGTTTGATGTGCTATACGTCGCGTATTAGGTTGATAAGACGTAATAAAACCAGCAACTTTTGTACCGCTATTGAGATCAATCACCTCCGTTTCAAGCACAAATGCTCTACCTTGTGGTCGTGTACTACCACGAATGAGAAAGCCAGTCCCCATTTTTTTTAATACCTCAGGATTCAAACGTCCACCTAAGGGAGATATTTCCACTGTGGCATCATCAGCAATAAAGCGAAAACGACCACTACGTTTCAAGTCATTGAGCAAAATATCTTTCATTTTTGCTGCATAGGTACCACCACTAAAAGGCGCAACTAACAACGCAATGCTGTCATCATCGCCCGATTTATCAATCACAATATCAATATCAGCATAGCTAGGTAAGGTTATAAGTAGCAGCAAACTACCGAGTAATAACAAAAGTTGTTTTTTCATCATTTTTACCTAAAGCCCCAAGACTTTATTTTCTAAAGGTTAAATTTAAGTTTTCACTAAATAAGTCATTTCGTGCAGGACTAGGTAAAGGCTCTGCACGTTTAAACGCATCTTTAACACTGGCACAAAATGCAGGACTTCCTTGACAACTAGTCACTGTTAGTCGGCGTATATAACCACTGCGAGAGACTTTCAATTTCACTCTAGCTGACATGCCATTTGATGCAGGAGGAGCATGCCAGCGAGGTTTTACATGACGACGTATCTTTGCCCCCCAGTCACCTAATGCTCTACTACGTGCGGCAGCAGTACGCTGTTTTTCAGCTGCTCTTGCCCTTGCAGCCTCTGCTCGCTTTGCATTTTCACGTGCTTGACGTTTTTCTGCAGCACGCTTTTTTGCTCTTTCTTCTGCTTGACGTTGTTCTTTGGCTTCAGCTCTTCTTCTCGCTTTTTCCGCAGCCTTTTCTTGTGCTTTGGCTTCGGCTCTTCTTCTCGCTTTTTCCGCAGCCTTTTCTTGTGCTTTGGCTTCGGCTCTTCTTCTCGCTTTTTCCGCAGCC
>DRMA01000003.1 GCA_011375245.1 Thiothrix sp.
AATAAAATAATAGATTATGACTAAAATTCCCCTAAATCTAAACAGCTTATTTTTTATTGCTTTTACGTTATTTTTTACGGGGTGTGATTTAGTGCCTGTGGTAATAAACACACCACGTTCATCACCTATACCCTCTGCTGACCCTGTGCCAATTCCTATGGTTGTGTCTAGTTCAACAGCGGATATTATTGCAGCAAATAAACTGTACCAGCAAGGTAGGAAGCGTGAAGCTGCAAATGCTTACTTTGCTGCTTCTGGCAATCATCCTTCACCACAACGAGAACGCTTAATTTTACAAGCAGCCGAAATTGCGGCCATGTTACCTGATACGCCACTTATGCAACGTTTTCTTGCTGCGATTAATACTTCACGTTTAACGCCTGAGAATCGTGCGCGTTATGATTACACGCAAGCATTGATTGCGATGGCTAATAATCAGCCTAAGGTTGCACTAGATATTTTGCCTGCCAATGGTAATGGGCTTTCGACAGGATTAGCAAATAAAATTCGTATTACTCGTCTACGTGCAGCAGAGAAAACAGGGGATCATTTTATTATTGCAAAAGAACGTATTGCACAAGATCGCTATTTGAAACAGGGGAGTAATCAAAAAAATAACCGTCAGCATATTTGGAATCATCTTTCTAAGATACCCCAAAGCACGTTAGGTAAGTTACGTTTTAACCAACAAGAACGTATTTTACGTGGTTGGTTAGATTTAGCGTATTTGCGCCACCTTAGTGATCTTGAGCAGAACCTCGCAAAATGGCGACGTAGTTTTCCTTCTCATCCCGCAACCTCTATTGCTACAACATTGACTGGTGTGCAGGGAGTAACGACAACTCAGCCTGTTGCTAGTGGTGGGCAGGTTGTAGCGATTATGTTGCCTTTGAGTGGTAGACAGAATCCTATTGGTAATGCGCTTGTACAAGGAATTACCAATGCGCAACAGCAGTCTTTTTCGGCGATACAGCTATTAAAATATGATACTAATCGTGTTGATGCCAATGTTTTATATAATCGTGCAATAAAGTCAGGTGCAAGGTTTGTTTTAGGGCCTTTTGCCAAAGATAAATTAGCGACTATTGCAAGCAATGGTTATTTACAAACTCCCGTTTTAAGTCTTAATTATTTGTCTGGTGGTCGAAAAGGACCAGCAAACTTCTTTCAGTTTGGTTTATTGCCCGAAGATGAAGCAGTACAAATTGCTCAGTTAGCGATGAATAATGGACAAAGTAGAGCGGCTGTACTTGTTCCTGATACTAATTGGGGACGACGCTTGGAAAGTGCCTTTACGGGTTCTTATAGTGGTCGTGGTGGGCAGGTGGTGAAAATACTTCGTTATGCTAATCAATCTGTTAGTTATAGGAATGTAGTGACTGATTTAATGAATGCTGTGAGTGATTCGATTGATATGATTTTTATTGCAGGGTCACCCACACAAGCACGAATGGTTTATCCTGTTGTGGCGCGTCAGAATGTAGCGAATAAACCTGTTTATGCGACATCGCATATTTTTTCAGGGAGTGCAGCACCGTCATTGGATGCGAGCTTGAATGGTATTATTTATACTGAAATCCCTTGGGTGATCGCTAATCCAAGTAGCAGTTATCGTTACCCAAGGCTCTATGCATTAGGTTATGATAGCCTACTTGTTGCACAAAACCTTAATAAGTTGAAACAAGGTAGTGTGGTTAATGGTAAGACAGGAACAATTCGTTATAGTCGCAGTGGCAGTTTGCATCGCACCTTACAATGGGCAACGTTTAGGAATGGTCGTCCTGTTGTCTATGTGCCTTAAGTTTAAACTATTATGGTAGCAAATAAAAAAGCCATAGGTGATCAGGCGGAACAGCTTGCCTGTGCCTATTTAACGCAGCAAGGTCTTGTTTTACTGAAGGCTAATTTTAGTATTCGTTTAGGCGAGATAGATCTCATCATGCGTGATACTGCAAATAATATGTTGGTTTTTGTTGAGGTGCGTTACCGCAAAAATAATCACTATGGTGGCGCAGCGGGTAGTGTTACTGTACAGAAGCAACGAAAAATTATAAAAACAGCGGCATTTTACTTGCAACGTTATGCTCCTAATAGTTGTGCTCGATTTGATGTTATTGCGCTAGAAGGCGATCTTAATGGATATTATGAGATGAACTGGATTGTTGATGCTTTTCAGCTTACTTGATGCCTAATTACAAATACATATAAAAATATTAACAAGGATCCTGTTATGTCATCTCGTGCCATTTCGCTTATTGTGGCAATACCTGTGCTATTTCTATTTTATGGCTTTGATATTAACAATAAAATTCGACAAAGTGATGAACGTATTAGTCAGCTATGGACAACAATAGAAAAGCACTATCAGCAACGGAATAAACAGCTCTCAATTGTATTGCAAGAATGGGAGGATATGAAAAGTCCGTTGCTTAAATCGCAGGATGTTCTTATTGATATTATTGCTGCAAGAAAAAGGTTATTAGTGATACCCACTAAGCCAGATATGTTTCATCAGCAAGCGGTTTTTGAGTCATTTATTCAAGCACAAAATCAGTTAGATGTTGTACTCAAGGCTTTACTTGTTGAGATCAGGCAATCTTCACTAAAGAAACAAGAGCAGCTATTGTCAGCTATTGTGCAACTGGAGCAGTATCAGCAAATGATCAAAGAATTATATATTGATTATGCTAGAGAAGTTGACGATTATAATCTAATGGTAAGCAGGTTTCCTGGGAGTGTTTTTGCTGAAATGAAAGGTTATCAGCTTAAATCTACGCTTAATATGCATTATAAGGCTGGTCGTGTTGATTTTAATAATTTAGTTATACCAGATTCTAAATAATAGAATAATTAACAGCGAGTTAGGTAAATAGGGTTACAATATGAAGCCAGTCATCTGGACTGGCTGGGTGTTTTGTGTTTTTTATTGCTAAACCGCTAAACCGTAGTGTTTTGTTTGCTAGTATCATTATAAATAACAGCATATTCCTCAGGTGTTATATCAATAACATTATTATTATGGGTGATTTCTATCTCCACCAGCTCAGAATGAATGCGACGAATATTCACATTATGCCCTTTGGCTAATTCTTCTTTGCGAATGGCCATGACTTGAGTTGCTGATAAATCTTCACGGATAATTTCAACGGTATTCATAATATTATTCTTCCAGTACGAAGTGGTTTAAGGTGTGTTAATAACGATTAAAAATAGTAGCTTGTGTCTGTATATCAATCAACAGCAATAATCAAATATAGGACTTAAACATTCCGTAGTTTTTTTGTTAGCCCATTGAGAAAATTGCGCAATAATTGATCCCCACATGTTTTATAATGTCTATGCTTTTTGTTGCGAAAAAGCGCATTAAGTTCAGAGGATGAAATCTTCATCTCACCCAATGCCAAGACATTTAGCATTTCTTTTTCGTGTAACTCTAAAGCAATACGTAATTTTTTTAGAATATCATTATTGGTAAGTAGTGCATACACGTTTGGTTTAGGTTGTGGCGCGTTAGGATCGCGTGGACCACGTCGGTCAACAATCAATGCATCTAAAAAAGCACTGAGTTGGCGATCTTTGCACTCAATAAAGCCTTCTTCCTCTTCTTTTTTTAGTAATGCCTTTAGCTCTGTATGATTAATGTTTTGTTGTGCTTGTTTAAATAAGTCAAGCATTTTCGTATCACTAAGGTCAAGGGCATAGCGTATACGACGTAAAATATCATTATTGATCATAGAGGATTCTTGCGTTTTAGGGAGGAAAGTTTGATTATACTCTTTCAATTAAAAAAGCGTTACAGCAATCTGCTGAAGAATCTTAGAAGATCAAGGAAGCGATTATAGTATGACAAATAGAATATTGCGGGTTAGTCTATTATTTTTAAGTGTTTTTTTATTGGTTGGGGAAACTGCTTGTTCAATTCAGCCAGCAAAAACAGAGCGTGTAACGACGGATACTCAGTCAATTAATCATGTGGTTCTTGTATGGTTTAAACAAGGCACAACGAAAGCAGATATTGATGAAGTAATACAGGAGACGAATAAACTTTCAGCGCTGATTCCACAGGTAAAAAAAATGAGTTTAGGGCGTGCTATTGTTAGTGATAGAAAAATTGTTGATGATAGTTTTGATCTTGGTATTCATTTCATGTTTGCCAATCAGCAGGATATGCAGGCTTATTTAAGTCATCCTAAGCATGTAGCCTTTGTCAATAAATTTGTAAAGCCTCGATTGGCAAAACTGTTGGTTTATGATTTTTAGGAACGTATACGGAATAATTTACCGAAATTATAATGTAGGATTTTTGTTTCAGAGGGGATGATCACATGAGGCGCATAGTTATTCTATGTAACGAATGTGATCATTCCAGTTAAAAAAGGCTAAGCGTCTTTTTCTGTGGGGGGAGTCACAGGACCTGCAGCAACAGCAGCTTCAAGCGCTGGTTTTAGTTCACCTTTTTCATGCATTTCCATCAGAATGTCATGACCGCCAATTAATTCACCATTAAGGTAAATTTGTGGAAAAGTAGGCCAATTCTGGTAACGTGGAAGATTTTGGAAAACCTCAGGATCTTCAATGACATTAACATAAGCGAAAGGTTGACCACACTCTTTCATTGCTGCTGAGCTACGACTAGAGAAACCACATTGTGGTAGCTGTGGAGTGCCTTTCATAAAAATAATGATGGCGTTTTCTTTTACTGCTTGATCGATTCGATCCATTACGTCCATAGGTATTGCCTTTTAAAATATAGTTATTAGGGGTGAGTAGTTGACGCATTGTCTCAACTAGCGTGGTGGCATAATCTCACTTTTCAATCCTTGTGGCTAGTGTCCTTACATTTTTGTCGCAGTTTTTACATTGAAATAAGTAGGAAAATAAATGGCTATTCAAACAATTCTTCGTATGGGGAATCCTTTACTTTTACAACTATCAGAACCTGTTAAGTATTTTAACACTGCGGCATTAGAGCATTTAATTAATGACTTATGGGATACGATGCGTGCCAATAATGGCGCAGGTCTAGCCGCTCCGCAAATAGGTGTCTTGCAGCAAGTTGTGGTGTTTGGGATGCAATATAATTCTCGTTACCCTGATGCAAACCCTGTGCC
>DRMA01000004.1 GCA_011375245.1 Thiothrix sp.
AATACGCGACTCTTTTTCAAACAAGACAACGTTATGACCTACGCGCGCTAATTGCTGTGCCGCTGCCATACCAGCAGGGCCTGAACCCACAATAGCTATTTTTTTACCTGTTTTTTTCGCAGCAATTTCAGGCACAATCCAACCCTTTTCAAAGCCTTTATCAACAATGGCACATTCGATGGTTTTAATGATAACAGGACTATCATCAATATTTAACGTACAAGATTCTTGGCACGGTGCAGGACAAATACGCCCTGTAATTTCAGGTAGATTATTGGTGGAATGCAATACACGGCTGGCTTCTTCCCAATCACCTTGATAGACCAAATCATTCCAATCAGGAATAAGGTTATTCACAGGGCAACCCTGATGACAAAAAGGTACTCCACAATCCATGCAACGTGCACTTTGTTTCGTTAGTTCATCATCAGGCAATGGATTAATGAATTCATTATAATGTTTGATGCGTTCTGTAACGCCTTTATAATCCCGATCAATACGTGGAAACTCTTTAAATCCTGTTATTTTACCCATGTTTGTGTCTCCTTATGCTGCGGCTTGTTTCTGTTTTGCATTGATCAATGCATTATAATAATCGGTTGGCATCACTTTAACGAAATAGCGTAAATGTGCCTCCCAGTCGTCAAGGACGGTTTTCGCAACTGCAGAGCCTGTATAATCAAGATGCTGTTGAATTAACCCTTTAAGGCGTGTTTCATCAGCCGTCGTCATATCAGTGATATCAGCATTATTGCTATCTTGCTTAACCGCCTCTAATTCGACCATTTCCATATTACAACGACGTGCAAAGCCACCGTTTTTATCCAATACATAAGCAATACCACCTGACATACCCGCCGCAAAATTACGTCCTGTTTCACCGAGACACACGACAATACCACCTGTCATATACTCACAACCATGATCGCCCACACCTTCAACAATCGCCGTTGCACCTGAGTTACGCACTGCAAAGCGCTCACCTGCTACACCATTGAAGTAAGCTTGACCCGTAATTGCACCGTATAAGACCGTATTACCAACAATGATATTTTCTTCGGCTTTGGCTAATGCAGAATCAGCGGGAGGATGAATAATCAGCTTACCGCCTGATAAGCCTTTACCAACATAGTCATTACCCTCACCTGCCAAGTTTATAGTGACACCTTTTGCCAACCATGCCCCAAAAGATTGCCCTATCGTACCTTTGGCATTAATGGTAATCGTGTCTTCAGGCAAACCTTGATGACCGTATTGTTCTGCGATACGTCCTGACAACATCGTGCCAAAACTACGGTTAAAGTTTTGTACCTCAATATCAATGATGACGCTTTCACGTTTTTCTAAGGCGGGTTGTGCTTGTTTAATGAGTTCGTGATCTAATGCTTTATCTAAGCCATGATCTTGGTCTTCTTGGCAATAGATAGCAACACCTTCCTCTGCTTGTGGCTTATAGAGAACGTTAGAATAATCAAGACCCTTAGCTTTCCAATGGTCGATAGCTTTACGCATATTTAAGCGATCTGATTGACCAATCAAGTCGTTATATGTCCTAACACCAAGCTTTGCCATTAGCTGACGTACTTCTTCAGCCACAAAGAAGAAGTAATTGACTACGTGCTCTGGTTGACCTGTAAAACGTTTACGCAATTCAGGATCTTGGGTTGCAACACCGACAGGACAAGTATTGAGATGACACTTACGCATCATAATGCAACCTTCGGCAATCAATGGCGCAGTAGCAAAACCAATTTCATCAGCCCCTAGTAAAGCAGCAATGACGACATCGCGTCCTGTACGCATACCGCCATCGGCTTGTACGCTGATACGTCCACGAAGTTTATTTAACACTAGGGTTTGATGGGTTTCTGCCAGTCCTAGCTCCCATGATGACCCCGCATGTTTTAACGAAGTGAGGGGCGATGCACCTGTGCCACCATCAAAACCTGAAATGGTGACATGATCCGCATGGGCTTTTGATACGCCTGCTGCAACCGTACCTACACCCACTTCAGAAACCAACTTAACAGAAATACGCGCGGCTGGATTAACATTTTTCAAATCATGAATGAGCTGTGCTAAATCTTCAATCGAGTAAATATCATGATGTGGTGGTGGTGAGATTAAGCCTACTCCTGGAGTAGAATGACGGACTGCACCAATCACTTCATTGACTTTATAACCGGGCAGTTGTCCACCCTCGCCAGGTTTTGCACCCTGTGCCATTTTAATTTGCAAATCATCAGCATTAACCAAATATTCAGTGGTTACACCAAAACGTCCTGATGCAACTTGTTTAATCGCTGAACGCTCAGGGTTCATGCTACCATCCGCTAAGGGCATAAAACGAGCTGCTTGCTCACCGCCCTCGCCTGTATTCGATTTACCACCTATGCGATTCATTGCCACGGCTAAAGTTGAGTGTGCTTCATAGGAAATACTGCCAAATGACATGGCTCCCGTAGCAAAGCGCTTAACAATATCCGCCGCTGATTCAACCTCATCCAAAGGAATAGCTTCATCTGCCCACTTAAATTCCATTAAGCCACGGAAATTCAGTAACCGTTCGTTTTGCTCATTAATCAGCTTAGTATATTCAGCATAAGTACTAGCAGAATTACTGCGTACCGCATGTTGTAGTTTAGCAATCGAATCAGGTGTCCATGCATGTACTTCACCACGTAGGCGATAAGCGTAATCACCGCCCACATCTAAGTAATGTGCATAAATTTGCTGATCACCAAAAGCCGCACGATGTAGATTTTCGGTTTCAATACCAATTTCGTCTAAGCCAATGCCTTCAATTTTGGTTGATGTACCCGTAAAGTAGGTATCAATAAACTGCGCTTTCAAACCAACGGCATCAAAAATCTGTGCACCACAGTAGGACTGATAAGTTGAAATACCCATCTTTGACATGACTTTTTTCAAGCCTTTGCCAACCGCTTTAATATAATTACTATGAGCGACCTCAAGGCTTAGTGTTGGTGCAATTTTTGCTAAATTAGACTCAATCGTATCAAACACTAACCATGGATTAATCGCTTCTGCACCATAACCCGCAAGCGTTGCAAAATGATGAATTTCAAGGGCAGCACCTGTTTCAATCACCAAGCCTGCTTCAGTACGTAAGCCTTGTTTAATCAAATGCTGGTGTACCGCAGAAGTGGCTAATAATGATGGGATAGCAATTTGCTCAGCACTGATCTTACGATCTGATAACACCACAATATTATAATGACCACGAACGGCTTCCTCAGCCTTAGTGCATAAGGCTGAAATAGCACCCGCCATGCCTGTTGCACCTTGTTCGATAGCATAGGTCATATCAAGGGTAATAGTGCGGAAATCACAACCATCAATATCACTAATATGGCGAATGGCATCCAATGCATCATTGCTTAAAATGGGTTGCGATGCCTCTAAGCGCTGTGGTGCCCCCACATTATCATGCCCAAGAAGGTTGGGTTTTGGCCCTAACAATGACACTAATGACATGACAATTTCTTCACGAATCGGATCAATCGGTGGATTGGTGACTTGGGCAAAGTTTTGCTTAAAATAGTTTGATAAGTGACGTGCACGACCCGACAATACCGCTTGTGGATTATCAGCCCCCATTGAACCCAGTGCTTCCATGCCATTGACAACCATAGGTATTAACAAGAATTTAATATCTTCTTGTGTATAGCCAAAAGCTTGTTGTGCATTCAGCAATGCTTTGCCAGCTAATGCATCAGGAACGGTTGCTTCACCGTCATGCTTAAGGTTTTCAACATGGATTTGCGATTCATTTAACCATGCACGATAAGGATGACAAGCTGCTAATTCTGCTTTGACTTCACTATCATCAATAATACGACCTTGCTCTATGTCAATCAGGAACATTTTTCCAGGTTGCAAACGCCATTTTTTAATAATTTTGCTTTCAGGGATTTGCAATACGCCCATTTCTGATGCCATGACCACTAGGTCATCATCCGTAATAAGGTAACGCGCAGGACGCAGACCATTACGATCCAATGTTGCACCAATCTGACGACCATCAGTAAAGGCAACTGCCGCAGGACCATCCCACGGCTCCATTAACGCGGCATGGTATTCATAAAAAGCCTTGCGCTCATCATCAATCAGTTCGTTGCCTGACCATGCTTCAGGAATCAACATCATCATGGCATGAGTAAGGCTGTAACCACCCGCTACCAATAACTCCAATGCATTATCAAAACAGGCAGAATCAGATTGGTTATCTGGAATTAATGGCCAGATTTTATCAAGATCATCACCAAGGATATCGGATGCCATTGAGCTACGACGCGCTGCCATCCAATTTACATTGCCTTGATTGGTGTTGATTTCACCATTATGCGCAATCATACGAAAGGGATGTGAGCGATCCCATGTGGGGAAGGTATTGGTTGAAAACCGTTGATGCACTAAGGCTAATGCTGATTCCATGCGTTCATCATGTAAATCAAGATAATACTTGCCCACTTGATCTGCCAACAACATACCTTTATAGACAATGGTACGGGTAGACATTGAATTAACATAGAAAAAGGCATCGTTATCTAAGGGTTCGACTTGTGCTGAAATCAACTTATGGATTACAAACAGCTTACGTTCTAAAGCAGCTTGATCAGCAATAGTATCGCCTTTGCCAATAAAGAGTTGACGAATATGCGGCTCAGAAGGGAAAACACTTTCACCAAGATCACTATTATCAACAGGGACTGTACGCCAGCCTAGTACCGTTTGACCTTCTTTGCTAACAACAGATTCAATCAGTGTTTCCATTTGCTGACGCAATTCAGCATCAGGTGGCATAAATAACATCCCAATACCGTAATGCCCTACTTCAGGTAATGAAAAATCAACCACATCACGAAAAAAACCATCTGAAATCTGCATCAGCAGCCCAGCACCATCACCTGCTTTAGGATCAGCACCGACTGCTCCACGATGAGTTAGACGTTCTAATATCGTTAGGCCTTGTTCAATGATGCTATGGGATTTTTTGCCTTTAATATGCGCGACAAAGCCAACGCCACAAGCATCATGTTCGTTGACAGAATCGTAAAGCCCTTGTTTAGAAGGAAGAACACCATGCTTCTGCTTCATCAGCAAACCTCTTTAAAATATTTGTAAATTATTCCAATGACTAAGCAAGCCAATCCCTATTTGTCTGTAGCAACGTCAAACTAAGTAAACGCTCTTAAAGTTAATTATTATATCTATATATACGCATACAGCTTCTGATAGAGTAATAGGCTCATCAAATCAGGGGACGGAAGTATACCTGCTTTAACATAAGCAGTCATGTAGTATCTTGGCTTAGCATTATGGAAGTGGGAAAAACTGCTGGACAGGTTTAGCAGATTCATGCAAAGAATAAGAAATATTGCCAACTGCCTTATTCATAGTGATAAAACGCTGATTAATCTGAAAAGTATGATAACGAACATAGCCTGCATCAAAGGCAACTTGTCTTGTTTGTGCTTTCATTTCACTCAGATAATCGTTAATTTGTTGGGTTGACCGTCCTAATCCACTCACATTCTCATCAATCTCGGGCAACGTATTCATAGAATACACCATGCCTTTAATCGAAAATGAAACTTCATCCACAATCTCACTAAATTGCCCAATTTGCTTTTCAATCCCCGTCATACTTGCTATTGAATGATCAATGGCACCTTTCAAGGTAAAAAACAAACCCAAAATAGAAATTGCTAAAACAGCCCCTAACAGTGTAAAAAAAACAATCACATTATTAGTAATACGTATACTTTTATTAGTAATGGTTTCTTCTTCACTCGCCTTTTTTGCAAGTTCAACCATACCTTCAGAAAAAATAACAAGCTGCTCTCGGGATAAGTTCATCACATTAAAACACTAGTTAAAAGGGTTAAAGTCATTGAAACGCTTCATTGGCTTCGTTACTGTATTCATATCATTATTAATCCTTCTTACTGATTGCTCAAGAATCTGGGTATTATCCGATAAACTAGCTAATGACTTGTTAAGTTGCTGCAATTCATTTTTTATTGTCCCTACATTCTGTGTCACTGCTCCCACATTTGCCGTCAATGATGATACGTTTTGATTCATTTCTAAAATAGCACTTGAGATATTTGGCATTACCCCCATTGACGCTTCAAACTGTACAATATTCCTTTCAATACCATCAAAACTCCCTAATAAATGTGATGTTTTTGTTGAAATACTATCTAAACTAGTCGTTAACACCCTCACCTGATGCGTTAACAAATAAATCAAGAATAAGATAAAAAACAGAGAAGAAACAAGACCAAACATAATGGAACGAATCAAAAAACGCACCCGTGTAGCAACACGCCGATGCGATTTTCCTTGCGATATAATCGCCTGTCTAAGATTACGCACAGCCTCATTAAAGAGTTGCTCATCACTCACATCAGATCTATTTTTTTTCAACGCCAAGTCCACCACAGTAGCCTTAGTGTTATCAACAGGGGTAATCCTATTAAACACAGGCATTCACTCAAAAACCACACATATTAAGTTTAAAGGGGATATCCTCAATCACTTGCTTACCACGACCTTCATGCATTTCAGCAGAGACAAAACGAATCGAGAAACGTTGTTTCCCAGCACTAATCTCTGGGTAATATGATGAACTACGCGCCAACGTCACGCGTAATAGCTGGTAAACTTTATGTCTACCACCCAACGTTGCCTGATAAAAACCATCTGCAGCAATATGATCTTCAAGTTCGGCACTATTTCTTATCAACCCCATCGCTATATCAATTGCCTCACGTGACTTCTGATAAGGCTCCATCCATTCCTGTAACGATTCAGCCCGCGTTTCAGCAGGTTGATTCATCCAATGATGAAAAATAGGTACATCAAAACCATTAACACCACCTGATACTGACATGCGTTGTTTAATAAGGTTAAGAAAACCATTATTTTTCATATGCTGACCAAGCTGTCCTCGCAGACTATACAGCTCTTTTGTTTTTTCTGATAGTACCTTTAAGATAACTTCCTGTTCACTAGTATCCATCATTACGCTGGCACCTTCATTGGTACGAATCGCCGTTGTTTGATGGTCAATGATTTTCAAAATAGCGCTTTTCACATCAACTCTAGAGGATAGTTCATTCAATTCCAAGAGTAACTCAAGTGCTGTTTGTGTATTACCTTGGGAAGGAGAGTCTATATAATAATCAAAACGCTGAAACAAATTTTCCATACGCAAAAAAAGGCGTATTCTTTCATCTAATGGCTGCTCATAAATAATCATTTATTAACGATTTCCTAGGGATTATTAGGTAAGAGAAAAATTACTTTAAAATTAGGCATCCTTCATTTGTTCGTTAACAACCCAGCCTGCTAGGATTCGCCCTTCAATCTCACTAAACTCGCTACGCTCAAACAACGTTCAGTTTCAATGCGATTCCTAGCAGACTTCAAACTGTAAACTACTTTTGGCATTTGTGTTGGCATTTGTGAAGGATGCCTAAAATTACTTCAATAGTGTACGTGAAGCCATAACAAAAACCTCACAAAAGTATTTGATTAGATTGATCAAAAAATCTTAGCTAATAGAATAAAATTAAACGTCATTCGTCCTAGTAAGCTGAGCATGCAAAGCAACAATCTGCGCATAAAGCTGATCAACATCCCCTATATTATTCAATACATTTGTTGCCTTATTCAGTCTTTCAGTTCGACTTGCTTGCACCTTCATAATTGACTGTATAATAGGCTGATCCATTTTATCACGCTGAGATACACGCTCTATTTGTTGTTGAGGTAAACAATCAATAACAACGATATGATCAAATAAGCTACAATACCCTTTTTCAACCAGCAATGGAATATCAACTACTGCATAAGGCACATCAGATTGCTTATTTAATATACTAAGCTGTTGAATAATTACCTTACGCACTTGAGGATGCATAATCGCTTCCAGTTTTTGCAACGATTCTGAACAACTAAAGACTTCCTTTTTCAGTTTTTCGCGATGCAAAGAACCATCTTGATGTAAAAAATCCGCTCCAAACAGAGTTGCAATAGCGTGTAACGTGGGTTGTTTAGGTTCTAATAAGGTTTTAGCGATTTTATCTGCATCAATAACAGGAATATCCAACTGCATAAAATAACGTACCGCAGTACTTTTACCACAACCAATCCCCCCCGTTAATCCAACTTTCAACATGCAACCAAACCCGAGTGCCTTAATAACGCATCAATCGAAGGCTCCCTTCCCCGAAAGGCTTTAAATGATGCCATTGCGGGACGTGAACCGCCCATTTCCAAGATTTCTGCCAAAAAGGCATTCCCCACCTCGCTACTAAACAGCCCCTCTTCCTCAAAAC
>DRMA01000005.1 GCA_011375245.1 Thiothrix sp.
AAACATTAATGCCTTTATAACGTCTATACTAGTCAGAAGTAATGCGTATTCCGTAACTCGGTCAACTACCCCCCTCCTTAAAAAGGAGGGCTAAATGAAGAGGGACTTCTGTGCAAATTTCGTTGAATACGCTTCATCGCATTGCATGACAGTAATATTATCAATTCAACTACAGGAAGTAGATTTATGAATAACGGAATTTGGAAGAAAGCATATGTGCTTATTTTTATAACAACATTGTTAGTCAGTATTAGCGGCATTTCTTCTGCAAAAGTAAATGTTGACTATATTATTAATGGTGAAAGATTTAGTAAAAAAATGCGTCTGTCAACCGATATAGCTAAGGTATCAACAGGTATATTCAGAGGAAGTAGAGCATCAACTAACCGTAGAGCATTTCGCGTTGATAACTCTCCTTATGCTGGACGAGGTCTTAGCAAACGCCAGCGTAGGCAGGCATCAAATAAACGTGCTAAAACGCGTGTTCGTTTGTCTGCCACCAACCTTCCTAGTCACTTGGGTATTGAAAATACAGAAGTTGAGTGGTTAATCACCTCATCCTCAGGGAAAAAGTCACGTAAAGTTCGTGGAAAATTTGCGAATGTACGACTTAGCCCAGGTACATATTCTATAAAGTTACGTATTGGTAGCTATAAGAAAACAACAAAAGTTACGATTCATAAGAGTCGTAACAATGCACAAAACATTTCAATAGCCACCATGCTAGGTTTGTTAAATGTATCATCAAGTCTTAATGGTGCTAAAAATGCAAAGAGAATTCGTTGGACAGCAAAAAATAGCGCTGGGAAAATTATTGCGAGAGGTAAAGGCTCTAAATTTAGACATCTTGTCCCTGCGGGGAGATATAAGGTTGAGGCACATTATAATGAGCATACGCATGGAACAAGCGTTATTGTAAGAAAGGGAAAAATTGGCAGTGGCATGGTTAAATTACCAGCAGGTCGAATTAAAATAAGCGCCTACAACAAAACACTGCATGAACCTATGTTCTCTACGACGCGTTGGGTTATTTACAATAAACAAGGTCACTCTGTTCATCAAAGTAAAAAACATAATTTAAGGTTAACCCTCTTTCCTGGTCGATATGTTGCTAAGTTAACAGCAAAAGGGAAAACAATTAAGAAACACTTTATTGTATCATCTGGTCGAAATGCGGAGGTACGTGTCGTCGTTAGATGAGATGAATTATGTTGCGTGTGACATCACATCAAGTAGTCAAGTAGTCAAGTAGTCAAGTAGTAATGTGATCGTCCTACGCAACCTTGTTTATGCGCAATGTCACCATATAAGACTAGGCTCATTTAATGCTGATGCTTGTTCGCGTAATGACAATACATGTCCTTCCCAGTAATTAGTCGTGTTAAACCACGGAAATGCATAAGGAAAGGCAGGATCACTCCAGCGTGATGCCAGCCATGCTGCATAATGAATAATGCGTAATGTACGCAATGCTTCAATGAGTTGTAGTTCACGTGGATCAAACTCGAAAAATTGCTCATAACCAATTAACAAATCACCAAGGCGTTTATTCATGTATTGTCGATCACCTGACAAAAACATCCATAAATCCTGTACAGCGGGTCCTGTACGCGCATCATCAAAATCAACAATATGAGGGGTATCAACACGATAAAGGATATTACTAGGATGACAATCGCCATGTAAGCGTAACGACTGAATATTGTCAATTTGGGCAAATCGCTGCTCAACCTGCTCAATTAAATCAGTGGTTAAGCTCGTATAAGCGGATAATAGATAATCAGGAATAAAGTTATTATCAAGTAAGTAAGCACGTGGTTTAATTGCAAAACTCTCAATATCTAACGTTGGGCGGTGGACAAAACTTTTGGTAGCTCCAGCAGCGTGAATACGCCCAATAAAACGCCCTAGTTGTTCAAGTTGTTCAGCATTATCTAACTCTAAGGCCCGCCCGCCTCGATTGGGATAAAGGGCAAAGCGAAAATCGCCTTGGGTATACAGACTTTTGCCTTGTTGATTGACGATAGGAGCAATGACTGGAATTTCCAAAGCTTCTAGTTCCAAAGTGAAATCATGTTCTTCAATGATTGCCTCATCAGTCCAGCGTTGTGGACGATAAAACTTTGCTACGATTAACTCATCATCCCCTGCTTTATTTTCAATGCCTACTTGATAAACACGGTTTTCATAACTATTGAGTGCTAAAAAACGTCCATTACAACGAATACCTTCTGACTCAATAGCATCAAGCATGGTATCAGGGGTGAGCGCTTTAAAATTGGCAAGGGCAGTGCTTTGTTGTTCCATACGTTTTTTCCAGAGTGAAGATTGTTATTGTAGTTGTGTGCAAGTGTTACAGCTTATTCAATTGTAACCAGTACTCCATTAATGCCATATGCCATAACTTGCTACCCTTAATACGCGTTAAGTAAGCTTCTGGTTTCTTTAATAGTTTATTAATATAACTACGTTGATAAATTCCGCGTTCTTTGCATTGTTGTGAATTTAGAATATCTTGCATAAAATCTAAAAACTCGCCACGTACAAATTTAAGTGCAGGAACAGGAAAATAGCCCTTTGGACGATCAATGACGCTATCAGGTATCATGTTACGTGCAATTTTCTTTAACACATATTTACCGCCATCACGTAGTTTCATTTCAATGGGCATCGAGGCAGCCAACTCAACTAACTCATGATCAAGAAACGGTACACGTGCTTCTAACCCCCATGCCATTGTCATATTATCAACCCGTTTTACGGGGTCATCGACAATGAGCATTGTAGTATCAGCGCGTAACACAGCATCAATAAAGTTGTCAGCATGTGGTGTTTCAAGCAGTTCTTTCATATATTCAGCGGTGAAATCGCGCTCAATATAAGCAGGATTCAACATTTGTGCCATTTCATGATGATCACGATCAAAATAATAGGGGCTAAAGCGTTCTAATGCCGAGCCTTTAGCTTCTTGCATTAAGGAATACCAAAAATAACCACCAAACACTTCATCAGCACCTTGTCCTGATTGCACCACTTTGACATGCTTGGACACTTGTTCCGATAAGAGATAAAAACCAATGGCATCTTGTCCAAACATTGGCTCAGACATATTCATAACGGCTTCAGGTAAACGTTGTAAAGTATGCTCATTGGGAATATGTACTTTGTAATGTCGTGTGGCAAAGCGTTCTACTACTGCATCTGAGAATTCATATTCACTCCCTTTTTCTTCAGGCTGATCATCAAAGCCAATAGTAAAAGTACGAATATCTTCAATACCTATTTCATCTAGCAAGCCAACCAATAAACTTGAATCTAAGCCGCCCGATAATAAAACCCCCACAGGGACATCAGCAATTTGATTACGACGACGTACTGCTGTTTTTAAATGTTCGTGAATTGTCTCTATCCACTCATCTTCACTTAAATCTTTCTCAGGTCGTTTAGCCTCTAACGTCCAGTAACGACTTAATTGATGCTCACCATTGGCTTGAATCAATAAGGAGTGGCCTGGTTCAAGTTTACGCACACCTTGTAAAATAGTACGGGGGGCGGGAACAACGGCATGCAAGGTAAAAAGATTATGTAATGCGGCCGCATCAATAGCCGTGTTAATAGGAGAATCATTAGTTGCTGTTGCTAAGAGAGCTTGTGTCGTCGATGCAAAACGAAAGCCTTGCGTTGTCCAGCTATAATAAAGCGGCTTAATACCCATGCGATCACGTGCGAGAAATAGGGTCTTTTTTTGCATATCCCAAATGGCAATGGCAAACATACCAAGGAAATGCTTAACACAGTCTTCACCCCATTGCGCATAGGCTTTTAAAATAACCTCAGTATCACCTGTGGAAACAAAGGTGTGGCCTTTCGCTTGGAGTTGTTTGCGTAATTCAGGATGATTGTAAATCGTACCATTAAAAACCAAAGCTAGACTAGTACTGCGATCAATCATGGGTTGGTGTGATTTTTCGGATAAATCTATAATAGCAAGACGACGATGACCAAAAGCCATACTGTGATCAGAAAAAGTACCCGCATGATCAGGGCCACGTTTTTCTAATTGCTCCATCATCTTTTGCACAGACTCTAGTTGAGGCAGAGAGCCATCAAATCTATATTCACCACAGATTCCACACATAAAATAACGTCCTTGATTGTATTTTTGTTGTCTATACTTTTATCATTGCAGTTTACGCCAATGTACTCCATGATAGAATCCCTAAATGTCTGAAACTTTTGAATCATTAAAAATACCGCCACATAGTATTGAAGCAGAGCAATCTGTTATCGGTGGCTTACTCTTGGATAACAAGGGATGGGATCAGATTGCTGACCAAGTGTGTGAGCAGGATTTTTATCGCCAAGATCATCGCCTCATTTTCCGTTCGATTGTTCATTTAGCAGAAGAGGCACAACCTTATGATGTGGTGACATTATCAGATTGGTTAAAACAGCGCGGTGAGCTTACCAATGCAGGAGGACTTGCTTATTTAGGTGACTTAGCAAAAGACACACCTAGCTCAGCGAATATTAAAGCTTATGCCAGAATTGTGCGTGAAAAGTCCATCTTGCGTCAGCTTATTCATGTGGGAACGACTATTTCTGAGGCTGCTTTTAATGCAGGAGAGCGTAATAGTAAGGAAATCTTAGATGAAGCTGAGCGTGATGTCTTTGCCATTGCTGAGCAAAATGTTCGTCAAGAACAGGGATTTCGTTCTGTTAAAAGCTTTGTGAAAGCCGCACTTGCAACCATTGACGAGCTTCGTCAACAAGGTGAGGGGGTGAGTGGTGTTTCAACAGGCTATACTGAATTAGATGCAATGACCAATGGTCTGCAAAAAGGCGATTTAATTATTGTCGCAGGTCGTCCTTCCATGGGGAAAACCACGCTATCAATGAATATTGCCGAATATGCGGCTGCTAATCAAAATATTCCAACGGCTGTTTTTAGCTTAGAAATGCCAGGTGAGCAATTAACCATGCGTTTATTATCCTCACTCGGGCGTATTGATCAAGGGCGTTTGCGTAGTGGAAAATTAATGTCTGAAGATTGGCCACGCATCTCTACTGCTGTAAAGTTATTGTCCGATATCCCCTTATATATTGATGATTCTGCAGGATTATCCCCCACAGAGGTGCGCGCCCGAGCGCGACGTTTAGTGCGTGAACATGGTGATATTGGTTTAATCGTTTTAGATTATTTACAACTTATGCGAGGCAGTGGTCGTTCTGAAAATAGAGCGACGGAGGTATCTTCAATTTCACGTTCCCTCAAATCACTGGCAAAAGAACTTAATTGTCCTATTATCGTACTATCACAGCTAAACCGCAGCTTAGAGCAACGCCCAAATAAACGACCAATTATGTCGGATTTACGCGAATGTGTAACAGGGGATACCTTAGTTATGTTAGCTGATGGTCGTCGTGTACCCATTGCCGATTTAGTGGGACAAACTCCTGATGTTCTTTCAGTCACTAGTAGCGGTCAACTGGAAGTTGCTACAACAGATCTTATTTGGTCAGCGGGTAAAAAAGACATTGTTAAAATTCATTTGGCAAGTGGTCGAACAATACGTTGTTCAAAAAAACATCGCTTACATACCCTCTGGGACTGGAAAGAAGCAAGGGATATTCAACAAGGCGAACGCATTGCGCTTGCTCGTCATTTACCAGAGCCAGTACAAACAAAACCTTGGGCTGAACATGAAATTATCTTATTAGCTCACTTGGTGGGCGATGGAAGTTATATCAAGCATCAACCCTTGCGTTATACCACAGCAAACGAGGAAAATAGCCAAGCAGTCACCAAAGCGGCTCAGGCTTTTGGTTGTACGGTTAATCGACATGAAAGTAAAGGCAATTGGCATCAACTGGTTATTAGTGGCAATGGTAATCGCTGGCATCCCGCAGGTGTGGGAAAATGGTTAAAAGAGTTAGGGATATTTGGACAACGTTCACATGACAAGTGTTTACCCGATGGTATATTCCAGTTACCCAATAAACAGTTGGCCTTATTCCTGCAACATTTATGGTCAACAGATGGCAGTCTTTATGCAGGGAAAGGCAGCAAGCCACGTATTTATTTTGCAACGGCAAGTGAAGCATTAATTCGTGATGTCACGGCATTATTATTACGTTTTGGTATTGTGGCTCGAATTAAACATATCACGACAAAAGAAAGCCCACGAGGTTGGTTTACCACTGATGTATCAGGTTCAGCACAACAAGCACTTTTTATGCAACATATTGGCGCTTTTGGTCCATGTACTAGACATGCGAATAAATTGTTAAAAATACTAAAAAATACAGTGAGCAATACTAATGTAGATACATTACCACAAGAGGTTTTTGATTATATTCGTGAACAAATGTGGTTGAAGGGAATTAGTCGTAAAGAAATGGCAAATATGCGTGGTACAGCTTATGGTGGTACTCATTTTTGCTTTGCTCCATCACGTAAAACTTTGTTGGGTTACGCTGATATTTTAGAAGATGATCATTTACGTCTACTGAGTAATAATGAGTTATTTTGGGATCGGGTCGTTGCTGTTGAGTCTGCGGGAGAAGAAGAAGTCTTCGATTTAACCGTACCCAGCAATGGATGTTGGTTAGCGGATGGTCTTGTTAGCCACAACTCGGGCGCGATTGAACAAGATGCAGATGTTATTATTTTTATTTATCGCGATGAAGTTTACAACCCTGAGTCAGAAGAACACAAAGGCATAGCAGAAGTTATCATTGGTAAGCAACGTAATGGCCCTACGGGTACAGTAAAGCTAACTTTTTTGGGTAAATACACCCGTTTTGAGAATTATACGCCAACAGTGTATGCACCCGAGTTTAATTAAGTAATAACAACTGAAAACCATGTCTTTATCACGTCCTGCGCATATCCGCATTCATTTGCAAGCCTTACAGCATAATCTGCAACAGGTCAAAAAAGCTGCACCACAGGCAAAAACAATGCCCGCATTAAAAGCCAATGCTTATGGACATGGCTTGGTTGCAACTGCTAAAACGTTGGCTGATATTGCGGATGGTTTTATGCTGGCATGTTTAGCAGAAGCACTCGCATTGCGTGATGTTCATATTACTCAGCCCTTAATGGTTATCCAAGGTGCGCAAAGCGATGCAGATTTACAGCTTGCACTAGAGAAAAATATTCGCTTAGTGATTCATGATGAGACACAACTTAAACGCCTTGCTAATTTTAAACCTGCATCTCAGTCTAAACATAAGCAACGCCTTACTATTACGCTGAAACTAGATACAGGTATGCATCGCTTAGGGCTTGCACCTGAAAAAATTCAGTTTATTTACCAACAGCTTAAGCGACATCCCGTTATTCATCCTGATATTTGGTTAATGAGTCATTTTGCCTGTGCGGACGAGCCTGATAATGCAATGACCAGCGAACAAATAAACTGCTTTGAGCATTATACTGCTGCTCTTAATGCCCCCAAAACGCTTGCCAATTCTGCGGGCATACTTGCTTGGCCTGCTAGTCATTATGACTGGGTTCGCCCAGGGATTATGCTTTATGGCTCATCACCGATTAATACGATAGATCGTCAAGTGTATGACTTACAAACAACAATGACACTTTCAGCACCTTTAATTGCCATTCATACACTAAAAAAAGGCGATGCTGTCGGATATGGTGCAACATGGATTTGTCCCGAAGATACACGAGTGGGGGTGGTTGCTTGTGGTTATGCAGATGGCTATCCGCGCAGTATCGTTCCAATGACATCCGTTTGGTTTAATGACCGTTTTCATCAAATCGTTGGACGGGTATCAATGGATGTCATTATTATTAATCTGGAAGACACCCGTGCGACTATTGGTGAACAGGTCGAGCTGTGGGGACAACATGTTACGATTGATGACCTAGCAACTCGCGCACAAACGATTAGTTATGAACTGCTCTGCCGTGCAGGTAATAGTTGCCGCTCTGTGATTGAACCTTAATAACAAAAGTGGGTCGAATAAAACCTATTAGCATTAATAGTCCATTATAGACTATTGTTATACGTTATATTTTATTTGCCTTTACAAAATTAATAAAATGCTTGTCTATTTTATATAGCTTATATAGAGTTTATATAGATAAGATGTTTAAAAGCCCTGAAGAGGCTTTTGGAGAAAAAAATGATACATGTACTAAAACCCCTTATAATTACTACACTTAGCTCTGTTTTACTTTGTTCTGGTTGTGTTTCAGGACCAGGTGGTGGTGGCATAACCTCTGAGCAAGCAAGTGTTCTTGCGGGTGCGGTTGCTGGCGGGGTTGTAGGTCATCAAGTCGGTGGCGGAAATGGTCGAAGAGTTGCAACGATTCTTGGTGCTGTGTTGGGTGGTTATCTTGGTGGCATGATGAGTAATCAAAGTCGTCAGCGAACGAATTATGCGTTAGACCAAGCACCCAATAATGCTCCAACTACATGGACAGAACCGCAAACTAATAATCGTTATACGGTAACCCCAACCAATACTTATAATAGCAACGTCAATGGTCAACAAACTGTTTGTCGTGATTATAATATGGATGCTTATATTGATGGACGCTTACAGCAAGTAAAAGGTAGAGCGTGTAAAGATGCAACAGGTCAGTGGGTTGCTGCCCGTTAAAATAATACTTGCTACGCTCAAGAAACAAGGAACTAGCTAGCTCTCTGAGCGTAGCCGAGGCGTGCGGGAAAATTTAATAGCAATCAAGGAACAATTATTGTTCCTTTTTTGTTTTTTATAATTGATTAAAAATTATGCAATTTAATGTGGTTATCACTAAAAAAACTATTTTATTTATGATAAATATCAGCTAAGTATATGCAATATAAAACGAAATAAAGTTATCCCCATAGCCTGTGGATAACTCTGTGGATAACTTTTTTAGCTATACAATTTGTTTCTTTATTTCAACTATTTTTTTTTCTTGTAATTTAAAGACAACATTTATTTATGATAATAAACAGCAACTTATAGAAATAAAAAATAGTTACAGTAATTTAGTTGACAAATTGAGACAGCTTATAATGTCTGTGCATAACTCGTTATAGCCTGTGGATAAGTCTAGCAAAAATGGAAAAAAAGCACGATGTCAAGGGTCTGCAAACGCTCTTATCAAGCAATTTGCAAACAGTAGTCGCAAATATGTAAAAAGCTACATAAAGGCGTTAGATTTCCTTCACACCTGCAACCAAATCATTTGCCATTGCAGTGGCATCACCATAAAGCATACGCGTGTTATCACCAAAGAACAGATGATTTTCTATGCCTGAGAAGCCAGTACCTTTACCACGTTTAATGACAATAACATTTTTCGCTTTATCCGCATTTAGAATGGGCATTCCATAAATCGGGCTACTAGGATCGGTCCGTGCCGCAGGATTCACAACATCATTTGCACCAATGACCAATACAACATCCGTTGTTGGAAATTCCTCATTGATTTCATCCAAATCATAAATAATATCATACGGTACACCCGCTTCAGCTAAGAGTACATTCATATGTCCTGGCATTCGTCCTGCAACAGGGTGAATAGCAAACTTCACCGTTACACCACGATCTTTTAATATTTTAACCAACTCCCAGACCTTATGCTGTGCTTGCGCAACTGCCATACCATAACCAGGAATAATGACCACCTTTTCTGCAAAAGCCATCATAATCGCAACATCAGAGGCTTCAATCGGCTTCATCGAGCCTGTTACGGCTTGTCCTTCGCCACTGGGTGCATCACCAAAATTACTAAATAACACATTACTAATCGGGCGATTCATTGCTTTTGCCATCAGTTGTGTCAACAAAATACCTGCGGACCCCACCACAGTACCCGCAATCATCATTGCAGGGTTTTCTAGCACAAAACCTTCAAAACCAACAGCTAAGCCTGTTAATGCATTAAATAATGAAATCACTACTGGCATATCCCCGCCACCAATAGGAATAGTCATCATAATACCAAAGAGCAAGGCAAGGATAAAAAAGACCGACAAGGTATTCATACTATAAGTGCTACTAAAGGCAATAATCAGCCCAAGAATCACTAACACACCAAAAACAGTCGCATTAACATATTGTTGTTTCGGAAAGCGAATCGTCGAACGCATCAAGCCTTGCAATTTAGCATAAGCAATTAATGAACCTGAAAATGCAATCGTACCAATCGATGCACCAATCACGGCTAAGAGCTGTACCGTTGTACTCATTTCTTCCATGCGTACCAGCTCAACACCTGCAATCGCAGCCGCTGCACCGCCACCCATGCCATTGTAGAGCGCAACCATTTGTGGCATATCGGTCATTTTTACTTTCTTACCCGTTATCCATGCCAGATAACCACCAATAGCAATACCGAGAATAATCAGCAGAAAATTAAGCCAACCATGTAACGCAGGGTGTAATAAAGTGGCGACAGTCGCAATCACCATGCCAATACCTGCCCAAACAATTCCTTGTCGAGCATGTAACGGCGAACTCATGCGTTTCAAACCATAAATAAATAAAACCGCAGCGGCAAAATAGGATACTTGAACAATAAAACTCATTATTTGTCTCCTTTATTCGGCGAAGTGCTAAACATTTCCAACATGCGTTCGGTCACTACATAGCCACCTGCTGCATTACCTGCACCAAGGACAACAGCAATAAAGCCAATAATCATTTCCGTTGTCGTTTGCGCATGACCTAAAGCCACCATTGCGCCGACCAAGACAATACCGTGAACAAAGTTAGAACCTGACATTAATGGTGTATGTAAAATAACAGGGACTTTAGAAATAACCTCATAGCCCGTAAACGCCGCCAACATAAAGATATACAGTGCAATTATTCCATCCATTATTGATCTCCTTTTTCAGCAGCTTCCGTTTCTAACTGGGTACGAGTGGGTTCATGATGAATCTTACCTTCATAAGTCAGTAGCGAGCCATCAATAACCTCATCCTCCATATCTAACTTGAACTCACCGTCTTCATTAAACATCGGCGTTAGGAAGTTAAGAATATTTTTCGCGTACATTTCACTGGCATGTACAGGGACTTGGCTCGGTACATTTAACGGGCCATGAATCACTACACCATGAGCGGTAATGGTTTTCCCCGCTTGGGTGAGCGTACAATTACCACCACTTTCTGCAGCAAGATCAATAATAACCGCACCTTCTTTCATGCCTTTAACCGTTGATTCAGGAATGATTTTTGGTGCAGGGCGACCAGGGACGGCTGCTGTTGAAATTAATACATTTGCTGTTGCTAGATAATCGGCTAATTCTTGTTGTTGTTGCTTTTTTTCTTCATCAGTTAACTCACGCGCATACCCCCCTTCACCCGCAGCAGAAATACCGAGTTCAATGGCTTTTGCGCCTAATGACTCAATCTGCTCTTTCGTTTCGGGGCGTACATCATACGCTTCAACCATTGCCCCCAAACGCTTTGCCGTGGCAATCGCTTGTAGCCCTGCCACACCTACGCCAATAATAATGACCTTTGAGGGACGAATAGTACCTGCGGCCGTGGTCAACATCGGGAAAAAATTTGATGATAAATCAGCACCCATAATCGCTGCTTTATACCCTGCAACTGCTGCCTGTGAGGATAGGACATCCATCGACTGCGCACGTGAAATACGCGGCACAAGCTCCATCGCAAAGCTAGTGATCTTTTTTTCTAAGAGTTTTGCCACCACATCAGGATGTTTATGCGCCAATAGTGTGCCAATTAAGATACTGCCGTCTTGCATCTGCTCGACTTCAGCAACCGTGGGAACTTGTACACGTACTACTATATCAACTTGTTTAACGAGTGCTTCAGCGCTATCAACAATCGTTGCTTCCTTATATGTTTCATCAGCGAAGAAAGCCTTAGCACCCGCATTTTTTTCAATAAAAACCTCAACACCTAGCTTTTTTAGCTTAGCAACCACAAAAGGTTCTAATGCGACACGGCGTTCACCCTCAGCAGTTTCGCAAGGAACCCCCATTTTTAAAGTCATCGTACTCTCCTTTATGGGAACTTATAGCACTCCCAGCAAACCGAATAAAACATGTAACCTTTTAACCACAGCCGAAAGGTTACGCGAAAGGGGGAGTATTCTAACGGAAATAATCGTAAAATTGCAGCTTAATGGAAGTTCAATTGTAATTGTTCGCTTTCCTACAATAAATCCTATAGGCGATGAAACGTCAAGACCAACACATCACGATGTCCTTTTTCTGCTCCCTTAGCAGGCTGAATATTCGTCACGCCATGCCATAATACTTTGTCATTCAACAATATCGCATCACCATCCTTTTTCAATACTGTTGTTGCAATACGCTGCTTATTATTATCAAACAATTCACTAACGCCCCCTATAACCCCTTGTCGCTCCAACAACATGATAAAAACATAATTAGCACCATCTTGATGAATACCTTCAGGTGTTGGTTGACCAGCTTCTGCCAGTGAAGCATTAATTCTAAATTGATGACACTGCACACGCCATGCTACAGTTGCTTTGGCATCAAATAACATAATCGTTTGTGCAATCAATATTTTTAAAAAGGCGCTTTGAAGCACAGCAGGGGTTATTGGTGCAAAAACTCGATTAATGCCACCATAGACACTATTATACTGCTTGCTCTGAAAGTGTGCTTCTGGTGTCACTAACTGCAATGTTCCCTTTTGCCATTTTAAAACCGCATAACGCCGCAAACGAAATGTTCCACCTTTAACAAGGTAAGGATCTGGTTTCAAATCATTCCAGCTTGCTTTAAAACATTGATAGAATGACGATTCTGAGAAAGACTT
>DRMA01000006.1 GCA_011375245.1 Thiothrix sp.
ATCAGATTCTACTTGGTGCGTCTTTCGGTAACGGTTGGATTTCGCATTTCCTAGCATGCTCATCGCCCACACCCTGCCTCACTATCTGTTCGTGTTCCTATGGTCGTGTCTTTGCTATCCGCTTTCTTCAGGCTGACCTCACGGTTTCCCCCTTGCGGTTTCGCTATGGTTGTTGTTACTATCTCCAGTTACCACTTTTCAGGTAACAAGTTTTAGCCCATGTCGGGCACACTAGGGCGGATAAGGTACGCCATCCGCCGCATGGCTACGTAGCATGGTGGATGGCGTACCTTATCCACCCTACGAAGTTATGCTCTATTTGCTCTGTACAGGACACTTTATGAGGAAAAGACGTTATGAAAACAAGCTATCCCATTTAACAAAAGAAGACATCGAAGACTTAATGTGCTTGTACTATGATGGCGAAGATGAAGCTCTACTCATTGCAGAATACAAGATCGACATACCAATTAGCGCATTACTCTATAGAACATTCCCTTTAATAGAAGACTACAACAAAACAGTATGCCCATATTGTAAAGTCATCCTTGCTGCTTATAGTCAAAAACGGTACTCATGCGCATTCGGTGCATTCTGTCAAAAATGCAACCATCTCAATGCTGATCTTTATACCCATCACTGCGAATGTGAAAATTGTATAAAGGAACGCGAACAGCTTATCCAAACTATTAAAACAGCCTTTAGTAATGTCATGCTGGGTCATGGTGTTGGTTTATTTGAAGCGCAAGGTATTGATGATTATGAAAATAAGGAAGTATGTCAAAAGCTAAGAAGTAAGGATGAAACAAGCCAATGGGAAAATATCCCTATCGAACACCTCAATCAATGCTATAGCAGTTTAAGTTTTTTTGATGCAGAAGGTATGCGATTTCATCTTCCTGCTTTTATGCTCTTAGAGCTAAAAGAAGGAAGTGATTACGTTAATATTGTGTTTCATTTGACTTCTCGGACAACCATTAACAAGCAATTTCGGCTCTTAAATAATACACAAAAAAAAGCCGTCCGATCTTTTCTACAACATCTACTAAAGGATATTGATTATGAATTCGACAGGTCGATACAACGCGCTCTCAATGATTTTTGGCAGTAATGGTTTGTCTTCACTCTTCGGTTTTTGGCATCAGCACTAGTGAATATGATTGCTCATTATGCCTTTTTTTTACGCGGATCTATAACATCTTTCAAATCAACAACATCCCAAGCACCACTATTACGATAAATTCTTTTTCCCTTATTCGGGTAATCTCCCACATCTTGTTCTAAACGCTGCCCAACCACTATGCATACTAACTGCTCTTTTCCAGTATTCTTTAATGAGTGTGCTGCTGTATTAACTGGAAAACCAACAAAATCACCTTTTTCAAAGGAAAAAGATTCTCCCTCAATAACAAGCTCTCCTTTGCCAGAAAGAACATAAATGCATTCTTCTTCATAATAGTGTTTATGGTATTCCGTAGTATCTCTTTCTGGTTCAACATAGATGATATGAAAGCCAAGGTTTTTTAAACCGACAATATCACCAAGAGATTTGTTTATTCTGACAGCGTTTGGATTGAGAAAATGTATTTTTTCTTCACCTTCCATTTCTTCAATGTCTTTGGATTTTATGAGTAAATTTCTTGGTTTCATTTTCTTTCTCTATTTTATTAAACTTTTATAAGTAAATAACTTCCAGCTCCGATCATTGTCCCACCTGCAATTTTTCTAGCTGTACTTTCAAATTTTAATTTTCTTGCAACATTTAAAGCCTTGATAGCAGATACTGCATAGAGCATTTTTATACCACCCACACTCATTATTGTTATGCCTATTATCGTTAGGATTTCTATTGTTTTTAGTGCTGACAAATCAACAAATATGGGAAATAAGCTGACATAGAAAAAGATGGCTTTAATATCCCCTAATGTAAGAATGATGCCTGCAAGGAAGCTGGTTAAAAGGCTTCTTTTTTCACCGAGATTGACGTTAATTATAGTATTGCTTTGTGATTTTAATAGCGAAAAACCGAACCATAACAAGTAAGCCGCACCTGCATATTTTATAACAGAAAATAGCCCACCCATTGTTTCTGCAACAGCAGAAAGCCCTAATATTGCCAACATGACAAAGATTAAATCACCTAAAACAATACCAATAACAACAGAAAAACCATTGGCTACCCCTAATGTGGCTGAACGAGTTACGACAAGAGCAACACTTGTGCTGGGTATAGCTGAAAGTACAACCATGATTCCGAATAAGGTCATTATTTCAATGATATTCATTTTTATTAAATTATGTTGTGTATCATTCTTTTAGAATAACACTATATGTCGCTATTGCGAAATAAGGGGTCAGTACCAATAAATAGAATTTATTGGTACTGACCCCTTATTCTGCTGACCCCTTATTCTTATTCTTTATTCCTTGATTCCGCAAGCTGCATCAAGGCTACGCTACTGACCCCTTATTTCTATTTCCTGCTTTATTCCCGTGAGCCTTCTTAAAGTTCCTCTGGATATGTTTGTTAGGGTTGTTTCGTTTTAAGTGCATCAATCTTAGCTTGTACCAACTGAACTAAAGCTGGCGCTGAATATACATATTCAAGAATTGCCTTACTTAATGATTCTAATATTGGTATTTCTGCCTTTGTGAGTTCACCTAAATTTGCGTGAGCACCAATATTCCTTAGCTGCCTC
>DRMA01000007.1 GCA_011375245.1 Thiothrix sp.
ACAGGAGGAGCTTCTCTTGAAACCATCTCAAACTACATCAAGGGGCAGTTGCATCCTTCTTAATCGTTCCGCTAACCCGCCTCTAAAGAAGGCGGGACTGCGCTCTACAAGGGTGGGATTTATAGATATGTTATTTGTTCAAAAATATCAGTGAGCGTCGTTACTAGTGCTTGCATTTCTTCTTGTGTGCCAATCGTAATTCTTAAATATTCATCAATTCTTGCGCTGTTAAAATATCGCACTAAAATATTTCTCTCTTTTAGCTGTTGATAAAGTATATCAGCAGTATAACCTGTTGGTGGTTTAGCAAAGATAAAGTTAGCTTGCGAAGGAAGAATAACAAAGCCAAGATTAGTTAATTGTTCATCTGTCCATGTGCGAGATTCGATTATTTTCTGCCGTGAGGTTTCAAAGGATTCGCTATCATTGATAGAAGCTGTTGCGCCTGCAATTGCTTCTCGTCCTAGTGGATAAGAGTTAAAGGAATTTTTTACCCGTTCTAGCCCTTCAATAAGTACTGCTGAGCCAATAGCAAATCCAACACGTAGTCCTGCTAGTGAACGTGATTTTGAAAATGTTTGTATCACTAATAAATTATCGTATTTTTTCGTCAGTGGTATGGCACTCTCAGCTCCAAAATCAACATAGGCTTCATCAATAGCAATAACCGAATGTGGGTGTTGTTCTACTAGCTTTTCAATGGTTATTAATGAGATTGCTTTACCTGTTGGTGCATTAGGATTGGGGAAAATAATTCCGCCGTTGTCCTGTTGATAGTCATCAATGTTGATTGCAAAATTATTATCCAAGGGGATCTGTTTTTCATTGATACCAAATAGTTTGCTATAGACAGGATAAAAGCTATAACTAATATCAGGGTAGAGTAATGGCTTATCATGTTTGAGTAAGGCAACAAAGGCATGTGCGAGTACTTCATCAGAGCCATTACCCACAAATATATTTTGCCTATCAACATGATAGTAATTAGCAATAGCCTGTTTGAGTTCATCCGCATTCGGGTCAGGGTATAAACGTAACGCATCACCACTTGCTGCTTGTATAGCTTGTTGTACAGTCGCCGAGGGAGGGTAAGGATTTTCGTTTGTGTTTAATTTAATATAGCGTGTATCTTTAGGTTGTTCACCTGGGACGTAGGGCGAAAGTGCTTGTGTTCTTTTACTCCAAAACTGGCTCATCTTTTTTTCCGTTTTTTTCTAAAAAATAAATTAACGGTGTGCACCATACTCCCTATTAGTATTGACGGGAAGATTATATAAAACAATGTTTATCCTCTGGGAATGTTCCTTCTTTAACAGCGGTTACAAAGTTTTTAATAGCCTCTGCGATGTTGCCATTTTGTTGTAAGAAATCTTTGGTAAAGCGTGGTGCGCTTGGTGTTATACCCAGCATGTCATGTAAAACCAAAACTTGCCCATCACAATGGGGGCCTGCGCCAATGCCAATTGTTGGGATCGATAAATTAGACGATATTTCTTGTGCAAGTAGATTAGGCACGCATTCTAATAATAATGCGTCAGCGCCCACATCTTGTAGTACGACGGCATCTTCAATCATTTGTAAGGCCGATTTTTGATCTTTACCCTGTACGCGATAACCGCCTTGCTTATGGACTGATTGTGGTTGTAAGCCAAGATGAGCGCAAACAGGTACACCGTAATGACTGAGTTTTCGTACTGTTTCAGCTTGTAGCGCACCGCCTTCTAGTTTTACCATTTGTGCTAGTCCTTCTTGCATCAAACGTGCTGCATTTTCTACTGCCTGATGAGGGGAGGTGTAACTCATAAAAGGTAAATCGACCATCAGTAGAGCTTTTTTACATTGACGTGCAACCGTGCGAGTGTGATAAATCATATCATCAACCGTCACAGGAATGGTCGTATCATGTCCTTGGATCACCATTCCTAGTGAATCACCCACCAAAATAACATCAACGCCTTGTTCATCAATAATGCGCGCAAAGCTGGCATCATAAGCGGTCAATGTTGCAATTTTTTCCCCTTCTTGTTTCATTTTATAGAGCGTTTTAATCGTTGTTTTATGTGCCATGTTTGCCATTTTCGTTACTCCAGTATCCATAGGTCATCGGGCATATTGCCTGTGATGTAATCGGCTAATTTGTCACCATTAGGAAAGTGTAGATTCGGGGTGATATCATATAGTGGATATAATACAAAAGGGCGTTCTTGTATGTAGGGGTGAGGAATTGTTAAACGCTCTGTTTGTAGTGTTTCCATACCGTATAATAGTAAATCTAGATCAAGAGTTCTTGCACTCCAGCGTTGTTTGCTCCTAATTCGATCATTATCCTGCTCAATTGCTTGTAATGTATCCAATAAGGCAAGAGGGGAGAGTGAACAGTCTATTTTTGCGACGGCATTACTATAATCAGGTTGATTTTGAGGGCCATGTGGTTTACTTCCATAAAAACGTGAATAAGCGCGTAAGGTGACATTTTTCTGTGCATGAAGGCTGCTTAAAGCGGTTTGTAAGTAGTTTTTGCTATCACCAAGGTTACTACCTAACCCAATATAGGCAATCATGTTTAGTATTAATGTTTATTTTGGCGGGGTTTTCTTTTGCGTTTAGGCGGTGAAAACTGTTGGCACATTTTCATTTGTTGATTATGAGTAGCGAATTGAAACTTCGTCCACCATTCACATTCTTCTTGAGCAACCTCACCTGCTGAGGCTCGCAAACAATGGAAATCATATGCACCACGAAAACGCTTATGCTCAGTAAACGAGAATGCACCCCGACAATCTTTTCGTAAAAAA
>DRMA01000008.1 GCA_011375245.1 Thiothrix sp.
GCAATGACACATTGAAAGTCATTAGCCATATTTTCTTTTTCTAACATATCTGCAATACGCGCTGGGGTATTTTCAGGGCTGGTATAACAAGCAATCAGGTCATGTGTATGGCAGTCTTCTAGTAAACCGTGCATTCCATGATCAAATCCGCTCTGTTTCGTCCATTCACCCATATCTTTATTATGAATCGAACTTATTTTTGCCTGTTGCCATGCGATACCGAGACGGGAAAACGCCACTTGGATCATCGAGGTATTGGGAATAATGTGTACGGTATCTATTCCCAGTCTTTTGACCAAAAATGCGCCGATGCCATGACATAAGGGATCACCTGTTGCTAGCACAACGACTTGTTTTTTTCTGGTTAATGCATTTTCAATCCATAAAGGGACTTGCAATAACTGCCCACTAAAATCTTTCTTCTCTACGTTGTCTAAGAGTACACCTTGTTCATCAAGACGTTGTATAAAGCGTGGGCTACCGATTATTAAATCAGCTGTTTGTAAGTAGTTAATCGCTTGTTGATGTAGGCTATTTTCGCCATCTTCAAGGACACCGATAATTTGTACCATTTTATTCTTCATTGTTTCACTCACTATTCGCCTCGGTAATCTTGTTGCCTTCAAAATCACAAATCATCACGCGTAAATGAAATTGATTGGGATAACGCTCCATCAAGGTACGAATAACACGTGCTGCTAAGGCATTATAAAATTTCATTGAAATGCCTAGTTTCAACATTTCCTCACTGGCAAAACGCGCGGTTTCTGCCTGTCTAATTCGCTCAATAACTTCAGCAGGCGCACCTGCTTCTTCGGCAATACTCGCCACTAATTGCATATTGACGGGATTGCGTCCTGCATGGGTAATGGTTTCACCTTGGGCAATTTTGGTTAATTTACCCACCATACCACCAATAATCACCTTGGGAATCTTATGTTCAACCACGCTATCCAAGGCATAACGTAAGAAATCGCCCATTTGCACAAAACAACCATTGGGCAAATCAGGCAATTCACGCATGGTAAATTTTTCGGTACGCCCACCTGTGGTTAATACCACGGTATCATTGCCTTGACGGGCGCTGACCTCAATGCCTTGCACCACGCTGGCACGAAAGGCAGCGGTTGACCACGGATGCACAATGCCTGTTGTACCGAGAATAGAAATGCCGCCTAAAATACCAAGACGACTATTCAGTGTCCGCTTGGCTAAGGTTTCACCTTTAGGCACTGAAATGGTCACTTCTAAGCCGACTTCATCAAGTAAACGCCCTGCCCCTAAACGCACATTTTGTTCAATATATTCGCGGGGTTTCGGATTAATCGCAGCACCTCCAACTTCCAACCCTAAGCCTGCTTGGGTGACAATCCCTACACCTTTACCGCCTTTTAAGCGAAACATGCCTGCTTGTTTTGGCAATAACTTCACATCAGCGGTAATCACTGCTTTATGCGTTACATCAGGATCATCACCTGCATCTTTAATCAGCTCAACATAGGCATGCCCCTGTTTTAGATGACAAGCTGAAACGCTAAATTGCACTTCATTATTTTCGGGCAATAAACAGTTAATCTGTGCCGGAATATTACCTGTGACTAAACCAACGGTTGCGGCTCGCGCTGCTGCTGCCGCATTTGCACCTGTAGAAAAGCCTTTACGCGTGCCTCTTTTTTTACGCAGGCGCTTTTTCGATGGCGTAGTTTTAGGTTTAGCGTCTATGCTCACAATGCAGTTTGACGTTGACGTGCTTCTGCCAAGGCAAGTAATGCATGAATAGCAGAAACAACGAGGGTTGTGCCGCCTTTACGTCCACGGCTAATGATCCACGGTATATTATCCAATAATGCGAGCTCATCTTTCGATTCTGCGGCAGACACAAAACCAACAGGCATGCCAATAATTAACGCAGGTTTTAGTCCTTCTTGTTCGATTAGGCGTTTGACTTCAAGTAAGGCAGTGGGTGCATTGCCAATGCCAATAAGACCTTGCTCTAATAAGCCAAGCCGATGCGCTTTACGCATTGCTTGTACCGCGCGGGTGGTATTTTCGGCTTTTGCCGTAGCAATAACATCCTCATCCGCAATAAACTGATGTGTGGTTACGCCAAAATGACTAAGCCGAGGTTGTGATAACCCCACACAAATCATATTCACATCAGCAGTAATGGCTTTGCCTGTGCTGAGCGCTTGAATACCTGCTTCAATAGCATCAGGGTGAAACTCAGCCAGACCATTGAATTCAAAGTCAGCCGTGGCATGAATCATGCGTCGTACAATTTGCCATTGATCATCCGTGTAATGATGCTCACCCACTTCTTGATCAACAATATCAAAGGAACTGTGTTCGATTTTTCGACCTGCTTCAGTCAATTGTTCGGTGACAATATTGCTCATGGTGTTATGTCCTTATAATCGGGTGGCTGTGTGGGTCTGATTTAGCTATATTTCCTTGATTCCGCAAGCTGCATCAAGGCTACAAAAGTATTATTTTTAATGATGATGGTGGTGTTCGTGATCGTGATGCGCATCAGGATCAATATCTAAAAACTCACTACCTTTATCGTCTTGTAATACATTCATGACACGAGTATTCAGCACTTCTTTAATCTCAGGCTCGAAACCAAAATAGCTGGAGTGGGCAAAAGCAATGCCTGCATATTGTTGTTGCAAACGTGTCATTTGACGATGAATACGGTTAATTAATGTGCCATCAAATAAATAGAGTGGCAGCACAATAATCTGCTTCATACCTAAGCTGACTTGACGTTGTACGACTGTTTCTAAACGCGGTGTGGTAACGCCTGTAAAGGCGACATCAACTAAATCATGCTCACTGTCTTCAAATAACCAGCGTGCCATTTTGCTCACTTCACCATTGGCATTGCGATCAGAAGAACCACGACCTAATAAAATCACCCCAGTATTGGCAGGTGAAGGAAAGTCTAATTCAGCAAAGGCTTTTTGTAGATTGCGTTTAAGTATAGTAAAGATTGGCTCACCTGTAGTAACAGGAGGCGTATAAATAAATTGCGTTTCAGGATGGCGCTGTTTAGCGTGTTCAATATGATGTGGGATTTCAGCACGCACATGACCTGCGGCATTTAACACTAATGGCACGATAATAACGCGCCGACCATTAGCAGCAGCAATATCCAAACCTTGGGCAATTTCAACTTCGGCAAATTCAATAAAACACAGTTCGATATGCCAATCAGGTTGGCTATCGCGCCATTGTTGCGTAAAACGCTCAATTTGCGGATTACCATTGGGATCACGTGAACCGTGACCGATTAATAAAATACAATCATTTTTCATCACACTATCTCTTATTTTTTTAATTACTAATGTCTTATTTTTTAGCCATGCGGCGGATGGCGTACCTTATCCGCCTTACTAGTCTGGTCTTTCACAATCTCGTCGTCAAAGGGTACAGGAACTCAGTCTTGGCTCGTACCACGACGAAAACGATGGGTAAAATCCTTATCGTATAACTTCGATTTCTTTAAATTCTCCCACTGACGCGCACCCAGTGTTGGGCTAACAATAATCATTGCTTGCGAGGCTATTTTCTCAGTTTGGCATTGTTTTTTAATCGTGCTTAATGTACCACGAACAATTTTTTCGGCTTCTCCCCAACTGGCTTTTTGTACCACCACCACAGGAGCATCAACAGACCAACCTGTTTCAATCAGTTCAGCGGTAACTTTATGTAATAAGGTGATGGACAAAAATAAACACAAGGTTGAGTGGTGAGCAGCAAGTTCTTTTAATGATTCACCGTCTGGCATCGGTGTTCGCCCTTCAACACGGGTTAGAATAACTGTTTGTGTTACTTCAGGCAGGGTAAGGCTTTCAACTGCAGCGGCTGAAGAAGCCATTGCTGAAGAAATGCCAGGGACAACTTCAATCTCAATATCAGCTTTGTCTAAGGGCTGTACCATTTCAATCAATGCACCATACAACGATGGATCACCTGTTTGTAAACGAATCACTGTTTGATGGTGTTGCGCTTGTTCGATAAGCCAGCTAGTGATGTCTTCTAAGGTCATGCCTTTAGAATCTTGGATATTACAGTCCGCTTTGCTCCATTGGGTTAAGGCTTGTGGAACGAGCGAACCTGCATACAAAATAGCATCCGCTTGGGTGATTAAATCACGTGCTTTAACGGTCATCAGATCAGGATCACCAGGCCCTGCGCCGACAAACCAAACTTTCCCTGTCATTGTATTGTTCTTCCTTATTAATTATTTAAAACTCAACACCCTGTTGCGCTTTAATTCCATTTTTATACGCATGTTTAATCATCGTCATTTCAGTAACGGTATCAGCGACTTCAATCACTTCAGGCTGGGCATTTCTGCCTGTCATTACTAAATGCAAATAGGCAGGCTTTTCATTTGTGATAAATTCAGCAATCTCTTCACCTGTTATCCAGCCATAACCACTGGCATAATTAATTTCATCTAACATCACTAAATCATATTCTTCGGATTTAATGCGTTCTTTGGCAAATTCCCATGTATGGCGCGCGGTGGCAATATCTTGCTCTGGGTTTTTGGTCACCCATGTAAAACCATCACCCATCACATGCCAGTCAATATTATCAAATTGTTCGGCAGCTTTTTTCTCGCCTGTTTTCCATTTGCCCTTAATAAATTGCACGACTAAAACCTTCATTCCCCAGCCTGCGGAACGAAATACCATACCAAAACCACTGGATGATTTGCCTTTACCTTCGCCAGTGTGAACCAGAACTGTGCCTTGTCTATTTTCGCGTTTTTTCATAAATGCCCACTCGGTTGTTTGGCACGAAATAAATCAGCCGCCACAATAGGGGCTGAAGCAAAATACCAATGTACATACGAAGCATGAAGGTTATGCAAAACGAAACCTTCATCACCACGTGCCAAGTTATATGCTGTTGGCAGCTCATGGTGATCTTCACGTTTTGAATGATGGTATTCATGACCTTTAAGACCTGTAAGCTTATCTTCACGATAACCCAAAGCCGCTAAACGATCTTGCATCGTACAGCTAATCGGTAAAATCTCTGCCATTGTGCAGCGTTTACCATCTTTGTCGGTTAGTGCCTGAGCTAACATCATCATGCCACCACATTCGGCTAAACAGGGTGTACCTTGTTTAATATGCTCTGCAAGGGATGTCCATGTTGCAGACTGACTAAGTGCATCCATATGCAGTTCAGGATAGCCACCTGGTAGCCAAATGGCATTCGTATTATCAGGAATAGCATCGCCAGCAACGGGGGAGAAAAAATACAAACTTGCCCCTTGTGCTTCTAACCAATCGAGATTATTTTGATAGATAAAACAACAGGCTGAATCCCGTGCAATAGCAATATTTTTGCCTTGTAGTAACGGTGCTTCTGTCTGTGTTTGTGTTTGTGCATCTGTTGGCAAAGGTAGGTTTGCTAACGTTGAACTACAACGCTCCATCAATGCTATATCGGCATGGAAGGCATCCATAAAATCAGGCACACGATGTTCTTCAGGCATTTGTAGACCTAAATGACGCTCTGGCATCGTTGGCGCGTCTTTTTGCATCCATGCAATCAATGGTGGTAACTGGTATTCGTCTAAAAACTCACGAATGATTTTTGCATGATTTTCACTGCCTAAACGATTAGCAATAATGCCGCTGATGTGAAAATTTTGTGCTTCCGCTTCGGTAACAAAGCCTTTGACTAATGGCACAATCGAACCGCTCATGCCTTTTGCATCAACGACTAACCATACAGACACGCCTAGCTCTTTTGCTAGATGTGCGCCTGAGCCTTTGCCACCCACGCCACCACGACCATCAAATAAGCCCATTACGCCTTCAATAACACCAAAATCGGTATCTTGATGTTGTGCTAATAATTGTGCGCTTTGCTCGATACCAATCATATTGGTATCAAGGTTATAGCTGGTTTTATGGGTAACGGCTTTATGCCACATGGGATCAAGAAAATCAGGACCTGTTTTAAAACTGCGTACGGTTTTACCTTGTCGCTGGAGGTATTGTAAGACTGCCAGCGTTACCGAGGTCTTACCGCAGCCCGATTGTGTGCCTGCAATGAGGATGGTTTGCATGGTTTGCATAGTTTGCATTGCTAATCAAACACCTTGTTACTCAGCACTTTAAAACGGTTTAATAAGAACGCCGTGAGTACACCGAGTACAACCCAAAAGATAAAGTTAGCAATGGCTGTCATCCACATAAAGGCACGTGATAATTCTTCGGGGGCGAGGCTACCATGATGGCTAGGTACAGGCGCACCAACGATATGAGGTATAACCAGTAAGAGCAATCCTACACCTTTTAACACCATCGATTTAGCAAATACTAAGAGTGCTAAACCTACAATCGTTGCAATCACGGTTGATATCCACCATAGCTGCCGATGTTCAATCGCTGCTGCTTCTGTGCCTGGTAATTCAGGAACGAGTCCCAAGGCTGGTGCAACAAAGAAAGCAAGATATCCTGCAATTCCCCATAACAAACCTGTACGCGCATTGCCTTTACCATAAAAAGTCATTGCAGCAGCAAGTAATAACGCAAAGGTAATCCCCGTTAATACGCTAGCTAATAAGGTATATAACGTACGCTCTGAGAGACCTGCAAAGCCAGAATCCTCAGCCTGTGAAGCATGTTCATGATCATCATGACTATGTGCTTGATCAGCATTATGGGCATTATGAGCATGATCATTAGCATGGCTATGTTCCTGCTTATGCTGATCCTCTACCGCCTCTTTTATCACTTCCTTTGTTGCAGGAGGGTCATCCTCACTTAACAATTCTCTTGCGGTGTTTTCATAGCTTTCAGCTTCGATAATAATCGGCACTGTCAAAATCTGCTCAGCCACTGAGAATAGTACACCCGACACAATACCTGCCATCAAGGCAGCGGCTATCATTAATCTAAACATAAATAAACACTAATTAATGACAAGGAAAAGAAGCAGAGTGACGTACGTCATGCGCTGCATTATGGATAACGTCCTCACTTCCCATCGCAAAACCAACGCCATAAAGCATCACTAAACCCAATAGAGCAATACTTAATGCGGGGATAAAACGATCAGCGAAAGACGTTTCTACAGAAGGGTGTGATGGAGCATAATTAATTGGCTGTTGCATGATCATTTATTCCTAATCTAGTAGTAAAGTAAATAATGGTGTAAATGTCGTAATGCTTGCAAATAATGAGGTAAGGTGTGAGAAACTATGTCTACCACCTTATAATTGACACTGATACCGCCCATCGCAATACATTTACGTCGTTAAACTATGAAAATTAAAGAAAAGTCTAGTATCGGGCTTATGGATTTTATCCATCTACCGTTGCGAGGGCAGCGCTGGACTCGGTAATAATAACTACATGAACCAGCTTCCTAATACATATTCCCCGTGCTACGCATAATATGATGCGTAATTGGTAATAGCAGGAATATGTACTCTTTTGTCAAAAGAAACTTTGTAAGGCTGGCATTCTTCCTTTTTCTTACTAGCTTGTCAATTAGCAATAAGAATCGTGTGTTTGGGTATTCTTCAATCTTGCTAAACGTGCTACACAAAATACATAAATATTATTTATAATTTAAATTAATGCTTGACAATATAAGTATATTAGAATATTCTTATGCGCATAAACCGCTAACAGGTCACCCCTAACAAGCCCAACGGAGAAAAATAATGAAACTTTCTACAATCACATTCGCTGCTTTAATCGCCCTTTCTACAACTGCATCTGCTGACTGGATGGATGGAATGAGTAATGGTAATGCTGCTGGAAACGCACAAGGCGTTTCATCTGTAACAAGCAAAGGCAACTCAAAAGCTGATGGCGCAGCAAAAGGTAAACTAAATTCATGGGGAACAGGTAAAGGCGATGCAGACGGTGAAGTAGACTTCGCTGTTACTTTCAAAGGTAAAGGTCGCACGAACATGGATACAAAAATGGCTGCTGACGGAAATGCTGATTCAAACGTAAACGGTCTTGCTGATTGGACTGGCGAAGGCAATGGCAAAGGTTCTACAGCCGCTAACGCCGTAGGAAGCAATAAAACAAATGGCGTAGGCGCAGTTCCTTTCGCTAATGGTCAAATGCCTTCACCTTCATTTGTACCAAACAAATAATTTCCAATAAAAATAATAATAATAATCAGTACAAATATGTGTGACTTTAGAAGCCTACTAAATTAAGTAGGCTTTTTTTTAATAAAAAAATGCTTTTATCACTTTTCTGGATACCGCTCACAATAAACGACCGATTCAATAATCTTCCTCTTCTCCCACTGTAATGTTTCTAGTTCTGGCACTGCAAAAAACGCATCAACATAACCAAGACATAAATAAGCCACTAATTTATTATCAGCAGGTGCTTGCAGTATGTCTTTCACATGCTCAGGATTTAAAATACTCACCCACCCTAAACCAATATTCATTGCCCGAGCCATTAACCACATATTTTGAATGGCACAAACCACACTATACTCACCTGCTTCCACCATCGTATTTTGTCCCAGCACAGGGGCTGTTGATGGCTTGTAAAAGACGGCAATATTAACAGGTGCTTCAAGAATTCCTTCTAATTTAAGCGTTGCATAGACTTGCTGCCGTGTATCACTAAAAATCGCTTTTGCTTGTTTATTTTCGGTAGAAAAACTTGCGACTATTTTCTTTTTAACATGTTTATCACGTACAATCACAAATTCCCATGGCTGCGAAAAACCAACTGAGGGGGCTAATGACGCGGCATGCAGTATTTTTTCAATTTCGTTGTCTGTGAGCAGGTCAGGTAAAAAATGATTACCACGAACATCACGACGATGCAGCATAATGTCTTCTAGTAATGCCTGATCATCAGCGCTGAACTTTTTATTTTTCATCAACTATTACTCTTATGGATTCACTTTTTTTCTGGTTTTCAAAACTTGTTTGGTTATTTATATCACCTGACAGCCTACTCCTATTTTGCTTCGCATTGGGTTTATTTCTTTTATGGAAAAAACGATTTTATGGTGCAAAAATAGTCCTCACCTCACTTTTTATTATACTGTTATTTATCGGTTTTTTTCCTGTTGGAAAGTGGTTGCTTTATCCGCTGGAGAAACGCTACCCTGTTAATCCTACGTTAGAAAATGTTGATGGTATTATTATGTTAGGTGGCACTGAGGAGGTATTGCTCAGTCATTTTTGGCAACAAAATGTATTAGGAGGCTCAGCAGAACGTTACTTTGCTTTTATACAGTTGGCAAAAAAATACCCTAATAGCAAAATGCTTTTTGCAGGAGGGACTGGTAGCATGACCGAGCAAGATTACAACTACAAAGAAGCTGATGTCGCCAAACAGGTGTTTAAGCAACAAGGTTTAGATACCTCCAATATTATATTTGAACGAGAATCACGAAATACATGGGAAAATGCACTTTTCAGTAAAAGGTGGGCTCAGCCAAAAGAAGGAGAAAACTGGGTGTTGATAACAACGGCTTGGCATATGCCTCGTTCAGTTGGAATTTTTTGCCAAATAAATTGGAAAGTTACTCCCTATCCTGTTGACTTCACCACTCACCCACATCATTTACTACGCTTGAATTGGAATTTTCCAAAACATCTTGGAAATTTGAACACAGGTATTAAAGAATGGATAGGAATAATAGCTTACCAATTGACGGGAAAAATGTGTAAAGGCTAGTTTTAGTTTTTAAGTTCAGCTCCATCTGGCAAGTGGATAAACTAATCAAACAGACCGTGCATTCAGCGACTGAATCGCTGCCAATGCCTCTTTCGTCTCGGTAAAACGCTCGCAAATTGTCTGTCTAAGGATTGTAAACATTCAGTTGGCAAGACCACCAACAAAAATATTTTAACAAAATAATCAAGATGTTGTAGGGTGTATGGCGTGCCTTATCCACCCTACGAAGTTATGCTCTATTTGTTAAAATAATTATGATCATCTACTCACTGCGCGAAGGATGGCAAGAATCATACCGAACACTATTGTCTTTATTCGAGAACGTAGATAAAACGGTCATGCTATAGCGGTTTGAGTGATTAATTATAACAAGCATAGATATATTTCCCGCCAGCGCCTTCATTTAAGTCTCTAGTTCTATAAGGATAAAGTGTGCCGCATGTATTAGTACTCTTATCACCTACGGTTATTTTCATGCGTGTTATAGGCGAAATGTTTCTATTTCTTGAGGTACAGAGATACAAAGGGGTATCGTGAATTGTTGTTCCTTTGTTTAAATCGGTACGATAACGATAATAATTACTAGGGCATCTATTTTTCGTTATGCGTATATTGCTAATTGCACTCCACGCGGGGTTTCTTGCAATACAAAAATAAATATATCGACCACCAGAGCCTTTATTTAAATCGATGCTAATGCGTTTGTAGCCTGAACTACAACGATTCACAGCATCACGATACGATGTTATGCCAATATTCGTGATTGCTTGATTAAACATTTTCTCTGTATCTTCAGCAAAATACTCATGACTGTCTGCATTGGCAATCGCTTTATCAGGACGACTAATCGCTAATTGTTTTACACCACTTTCTCCATAAACATGATCCTTGGTTTTGGCGACAATCGAAAAATGCGAAACTTCATGTACGAGAGTGCCTGCCTTTGAGTCTCTACCTTTTAAGGAAGCCCTCCAAAAACTATTACATAAATAGATTCTGTAGGGTCTATTAGAATATACATAAGCATAAGAAGCGCTCGCACAACTGCAATCAAACGTTACTTGCTTGTTAGCAAGTGCATCATGTATTTTATTAAAATTTTGTGTAACAGCGCTATAGCGAGCATTCGTATAGCGACCAAACCATGTTTTATAATGTACACCAAGTGATTGAGTGCTAACAGTTGCGCCATTTAAAAGATTCATTGAATCATCAGCTAATTCAGTAGCTGCTATCAGTGCTTTATTTAATATGCTTTTCTGATTTGAAGTACACGAGGAGAAATTGGCTTGTTTCTCTTGTATTACTTCTATTTGTCGCTTTTCATTTAAGGTAAAACTGATTATGGAGGACTGTGTTGCAACGGTTTTAAGCTGCATCTCAAACATGCCTTTTTCTGCATAAGTAGGGTTAACCTGTAAATCTTGTTTAAGTGCAATGGTATAATCCCCCGTTTCTTCAACAGCATAGCCTTCAGCAAGATCTATTAAGCCAGAGACGCTTTCTCCTGCTGCAAGCGTCATAAAATCCTCTTCGGTTGGCGCGGCTCGTTTAACCATTTTCCCAATATAAGGCACATCTTGCCCTTTATGTTGAATGGTAAACATATCACCTGTGAAATCATTTTCTAACGGTGTTTGCCATTTAAGGAAAGTAATCGGATCATTTCTTGTATTGGTTAACGTAAAATTAAGCGTTAATTTATCCGTAGAAAAATACTCAGTCTTAGGCATGGATAATTTAAAGTCTAAGCCTGATAAGGAGGGATTATCCATTTTGTTATCAGCATAACTTGCTGTAATGGTTTGTATAAATCCTAGTAAGAAGATTAAAAATAGCGTTGGTAATTTATAGTTCATGTTAAACCCTTAATATTTAAAAATAACAAAACAGTGGGTATGTATTTTTATAAACTAAATGATTTATGAAAAATAAAAACCCTGTTTTTTTATAATTAAGATGATGATTAATATTAAAAAAAACTATTTTAATGAAATGTATTGCATTGCTAGTAAAAAAAGTTAACTAAAAACAAATTAATCTTTTGATTTTAAATGTTTTTATGCTTTTGAGTAACGAGGTGATAATGATGCCCTGATATTCTTTTTAATTTAATGTAAAAAGAAGCCTATTGTTTTTGGAAACGTTAGACTTAAAACAAACTCGGTAATGATTATAGTCATTTAATTATAAAAAAACAGAAAGAATTTTTAGTCTATAAAAATTATAGATTAGCACTATAGATAAAATACGAAATAATGATAATTAATTATGATTTATCTTATTTAAATTATTTATTTTAAATATTTATTAATCGAAGTGACTTTGTTAAAGCTTTACCTTGCTTAAATGTATTTTTTAACTGAAATTAAATCGTTTGTCAGTAAAAATAACAATCTACCAACACGTTTTGTTGCTAAAAAACGTTTTGTACATTTATCCGAAAGCGTTATGATTTGGTCGATTTTTAGACTGGATAATTATGCTATGAAAAACTATTTACTCTTATTGCTGCTAAGCATTATGGTGGAGATTAACGATAACGTTCGGTTTTAGTGTGATTCTTAGCAGGCTTTAAAGGGTAAACTTAAACTATTTTTGATATTTATGAAGGATGCATGCCTTCAGTGTGATTCCTAAATAGACCGTGCATTCAGCGGCTGAATCGCTGCCAATGCCTCTTTTGTCTCGGTAAAACGCTCGCAAATTGAATCCCATAAGCCACGCATATCAAATTTATCAAGGGCTTCATTAAACGTCAGGCTATCGTTTCTTCCCATTAGTTTTATGTTATTTTTCATTTGTATGCAATCAGCAACCGCCTCTTGATACTCTGTCCGTCGGCGTTCTGATTCACGTAATGGGCGTGGTTCAGCAGGAGCGATGCTACCCGTACCAATAGTCGCTGGCATTGCGGGCAATGGCATATCAAGGCAGTTATTCTCTAAACGCATCAATAGGTTGGTCAAATATGCGATGGGGCTGTTAACGGGATTATGGGTATTGCGTAGACGTTTGCTGAGCATGTCTAAGAGGATTTGCTGCTTGTCATGATCCGCACGTTGTAGCAGTTTTTTTGCGTCATGACGTTGGTCTTGGCTCAATTGTGAGGGGAAAATTAAAGCGTCGGTATTGACTGCCACTTGACTGCTGGGCAAAGGAGCAGTCATTTCTTGGTGAGGGCTGGATTTTTCGATGGGTTGCTTATCCGTTTCGGACTCAATAACGGTTTCAATCACTGGCTCGCTGGCAGGCTCAGCAGGGACAACAGGAGAGGGTACGTCGTTTTCATTTGCTGTTTCTTCGGTATTTTGTTCGGTTTGCTTTGTGGTTGCGAGGGCTTTTTTTAGTAAACGCTCAATTGTTTTTTCTAAGCCTGCTTGTTGCTGATTGATGGCTTTTTCATACTCTGCTTGTTGTTGAACGAAGGCTTTTTCAAACGCTGCTTGTTGTTGATCGATGGCTTTTTCATACTCTTCTTGTTGCTGAACGAACGCTTTTTCAAACGCTGCTTGTTGCTGATCGGTTGCTTTTTTTAGTAAATCCTCAAATCCTTTTTCTGTATTGCCTTGTTTCTCAGACAAGTCATTCATATTGCCTATCCGCCCAATCGCGGTTAGTATATTTTTCAGTAAATCCTGCAAATAATCAGGTGGTGTATGAGCAGGAGGCGTGTTTTGTGCTGGCAACGATGGGGCGGGTTCAATCGCTTGATTGGCAGGGTTTCTTCTCGCTTTTTCAATTTTTTCAAGGTATTCGGGGGAGTGTTTGGCTATAAAGCGTTCTTTATCAAGCATAATCGTTGGGTCATTGGTGATAATACCGTCACATTCTTCTTTGCCCCATTGGGAAAAATTAAAATTAATCGACAAATATTTTCCATAGTGACCTTCACGGCTAATCAGCACATGAATCGACTCTAAATAACGCACAACTTCATTGGCATGATGCGGAAAAAGATTGGTTAATTGTTGTAAGCGCCGACCATTCATATCGTCTTCATATTTATTAAAATCAATGGTTTGGCTAAAGATGGCGGTGACGATTTTAGCAGCACGCTGGGTCAGGCAACACAAGGGGATTTGACGGAGAAAGATTTGAGTGATTTTGATGCGCTCGGCATCGGAGAGGTGCAAAACATCGTTGACGGCAGCAGAAAGTGGCTGTTTGTTGCGGTCAGACATTACAAAATTTTCAGTATTTGGATAAACTGTGATACGCATAGTCAATCGCTCCTTGATTGGATTGTGGAGTCCTATTGCCGTTGATGAAAGCAACTCAATGGGACGCTTAATTAGTATTCAATTTGACTACTGATTCGTTCAGTAGTTGAGTTGCTTTATACCTTACTCGTGCTGTGTGGGAAAATGCAAGAAAAATCTTTTTTAATTTTATTTTTTGCTTGATTATTCTTAATTATTATTTATTTTCAATGAGTTATGCTTTTGTTTATTTTTGACGCAATTGCTTTTTTTGACAATTTTGCTTATTTTTTAGTCTAGCGGTTAATAAGTCCTCACCTGACATTTTTAAAAAAAAAGACAACGACAGGATCTCGCGAAAACAAATGGGTTGGCTATTTTTCGCGTGCGTGGTGTTTGTTGTTTTTTTTTAATTTTTTTTTTTGTCTGTTTGTCTGTTGTTTTTTATGTAATGTTTTTTTGTTTGTCTGTTTGTCTGTTTGTTTGTCTGTCTGTGGCAACTGAATCAGTTGGGCAACCAAAACGGTTGGGCTGATTTCAATGACTTAGGTGAGGGCAACTGATTTGGTAGGGCTACCAGAATGGTTGGGTACTGCAACAAATAAATGTAGCTATTGGGCAAAAAAAGAACAGATCAATAATCTAGCTTTTTTGTGGGATTGGTACAGATTTATCAGATCATTATAGACGGGGCTGTTACTTGCTCTATAAAGATGAGATTTAGAGATGGGCTATTTGTTAAAAAGAAAATATTTAGGAAGACGCTTATAAAAATGAATGACACTCTACCTCATTAATTGGAGTGGTTCAAAAATGTAGATAACAAAGTAACAACAGCGTAGCCTGTATGGAGCTTGCGGAATGCAGGTGAAATACAAATAATTTAGATATTTACGATATATTTCCTTGATTCCGCAAGCTACATCAAGGCTACAAAAGTGTTACCTTATACTGAACCATGCCCATTAATTTATTTGGAAAATGATACATTCCTTAATGCTGCTGTTTTACCAATCGCAATAAATTTCTTAATATAAGGCACTTCTCGATCACTCATGCGTAAGGCAATAAACAGTTTTTTATGAATTCCTTTTCTTCCCAAGCGCTTTTTTTTAAGTGCAAATTTTTGACAATAATGATCTGCTAACCATTCAGGCAATACACAAACACCTCGTGCTAATACAACCATTTGTAACATCAATTCCAACGAGGTTATTTTTTTAATACGTGCAGGTTTAACAAGTGCAGGATTTAAAAACTGCGTCATTATATCTAAACGTTCTACCGCAACAGGGAAGCTCAGCAAGGTTTCATCGGCAAATGCGTCAGGGGTGACTGTTTTACAAGATGTTAATACGTGATTTTCAGCAACTAATAACACTAGTTCATAGTCTGCTAAGGTTTCATAATGGATTTTTTTATTCTTTTCCTCATCAGGTGTGACCAGAATATCACTGTGATAATTGAGCAAGCCTTCTAACCCTGAAAATTGAAATTTAGTAATAATATCAACGTCTACCTCAGGCATTTGCGGCATAAAGACCCCAAGCACTCCCGTTAACCACTCATAACAAGGATAACACTCAACACCAATACGCAAAATACCGTGACGACCCTCACTATAAGCTTTTAATGTTTGCTCTGCTTGTTCAATGGCGGGTAAAACTTGCAAGGCTGTTTGCAAGAGTAACTGCCCTGCTTGGGTTAACCGTAAATTTCTACCATTACGTTCCCATAAAGCAATATCCAGTTTTTTTTCCAAATAACGAATTTGGTGTGATAGTGCCGACTGGCTTAAACACAATGCATTAGCAGCAGCGGTTAGTGTGCCATTTTCATGCAAAGCATGAATAATTTTTAAGTGACTGTGTTCAATCATCTATGAGAATTTCTCATGGTAACGTTAAAAATCATCATTTTATTTCATTGGTTAAGATAAATACACTGCGATGCTTTTATAACACTATAGAGCCAGATAATAACGTTCACGAATAAGAAGCCTGTTTAAAAATAATCCACAGAATTTCTGGATTCGTCAATGTGAAATGTGAACGTAATGACCTGAAATCTATATATAACAAGAGATACACGTATCATGGTAACAACACATAATCTTGGTTTTCCACGGATTGGTAAAAAACGCGAATTAAAATTCTCAGTAGAAAACTACTGGAGACGAGAAATAACACAAGATGCGCTGTTAGACATTGCAGGTCATTTACGTCAACAGCATTGGCAACAACAAGCAATGCTTGATCTTATTCCTGTGGGCGATTTTTCATTTTATGATCAGGTGCTTGATACTAGCTTTATGGTGGGAAATATCCCTGAGCGTTTGCATAATATTGATGACAATGAAAATGAATTAGATAACTATTTTCGGGTTGCAAGAGGACGGGCATTTGCCACAGAAGCGGAATGTTCATGCATTCAAGCAGGAGAAATGACTAAATGGTTTGATACTAATTATCATTATATTGTGCCTGAATTTGATAAAAACACAGCATTTTCACTCAATTCACAGCGATTACTAGACCAAGTCGCAGAAGCAAAACAACAAGGAGTTTCTGTAAAACCAGTTATTATTGGCCCTGTTACTTATTTATGGCTAGGGAAGGCAAAAGATGACACCGATAAGCTAGCATTATTGGATGATCTTATTCTTGTATATGCACAGCTATTCCGCGAACTAGAGGCAACAGGGGTTGAATGGGTACAAATCGACGAGCCTATTTTAGTGTTAGAACTTCCACAAGCGTGGCAACATGCGTTGAATAAAGCCTATTATGATTTACAACGTACGCCACTTAAGTTATTACTCGCAACGTATTTTGGGCAATTACAAGAAAATCTCAAATTAGCGTGTGACTTGCCTGTTGATGGTTTGCATATTGATACCATTAACGCACAAGAGGAAGTGGCAAAAATCATTGATTGGTTACCACAATATAAGATCATTTCCTTGGGCGTAGTCAATGGGCGCAATATTTGGAAAACAGATTTAACGGCAACATTAGCATGGCTAAAACCGTTACATGAACGTCTGCAAGAACGCTTATGGCTTGCCCCTTCGTGTTCATTACTCCATGTCCCCGTTGATTTGGCGAATGAACAAAAGCTGGACAGTGACATACGTTCATGGTTAGCCTTTGCCTTACAAAAACTCGATGAGATTAATATACTAGCACGCGCACTTAATGAAGGTGAGGCAGTGGTTGCTAATGCATTAGAAGAAAACGCGACAGCAATCAAGAGTAGAAAAGCATCTATGCGAGTACATGATCATGTCGTAAAAGAGCGCCAAGCAGCCATCACTGATGCAATGGGAAATCGTCAGTCTGCTTTTGCACAGCGTGAAAAAATACAAAAAGCAATTTTCAATTTACCACTGTATCCAACGACTACTATTGGTTCTTTCCCGCAAACGAGTGAAATTCGCCAAGCTCGACGTGATTTCAAAGCAGGAGAACTGAGTGCAGATGCCTATCAGCTTGCAATGCAAGCCGAAATTAAACGCTGCGTACATGAACAAGAAAGTTTAGACCTCGATGTTTTTGTTCATGGTGAGCCTGAACGAAATGATATGGTAGAATATTTTGGTGAACAATTAACAGGTTACGCCTTTAGCCAATTTGGTTGGGTACAATCTTATGGTTCGCGCTGTGTCAAGCCACCGATTCTTTATGGTGATATTTCACGACCCCATGCGATGACCGTTGAGTGGATTAACTATGCACAATCACTCACTGATAAGCCAATGAAAGGTATGTTGACAGGGCCTGTCACTATTTTGAACTGGTCTTTTGTGCGTGATGATCAACCACGAGCAGAAACTTGCTTACAACTCGCTTTAGCCATTCGTGATGAAGTGCTTGATCTTGAAAAAGCAGGAATCCGCATTATCCAAATTGATGAAGCTGCCTTACGTGAAGGCTTGCCATTAAGAAAAGCACAATGGAAAACCTATCTTGATTGGGCTGTGAAAGCCTTTCGTATTACTGCCAATGGTGTTGCTGATGAAACGCAAATTCACACTCATATGTGTTATTCCGAATTTAATGACATTATTGCCGCAATTGCAGCGATGGATGCAGATGTGATTACCATTGAAACATCACGTTCAGATATGGAGTTGCTGGATGTATTTGATGAATTCCACTATCCAAACGGGATTGGACCAGGTGTTTATGATATCCACTCACCCAATATTCCATCCGTCGATTCAATGGTGACACTGATGAAACAAGCTAGCCAACGTATACCTGCGGAGCGTTTGTGGGTGAATCCTGATTGTGGCTTAAAAACACGCCAATGGGATGAAGTTAAACCTGCGTTGGTTAATATGGTTCGGGCAAGTCAGCAATTAAACGCGCTCTAGTTTGTCTTAGCGGAAAGTTCCTGTGGTCTTATTGAATAGCCACAGGATAAGAACCTAAAATCCTTAATAAATCAGCCTGTTGCTCAAGCTCTGCTAACGCAGCTTGTACATTACTATCTTGTGCATGTCCATCAATATCAAGGAAAAAAACATACTCCCAATTTGTACTTTGTGAAGGACGTGATTCAATACGACTCATATCCAAACCATATTTTGCTAATGGCTTTAATAATGCAAATAAAGCCCCTGATTGGTTTTTGGCAGAAATAAGCAATGATGTTTTATCATAGCCACTGGGTAAATTATCGTGCTTAGCAATCACAATAAAACGTGTTGTATTATTAGCAAGATCTTCGATACGCTGTTGAATAACAGGCACTTGGTATATCTCTGCTGCTTCAATGCTAGAAATAGCGGCACAGTTTGCATCATTACTCGCCATTTTTGCCGCTTCAGCATTGCTTGCAACAGCGGTTAATAGCGCATTAGGAAGATTGCTTTTTAACCAGTTCTGGCACTGTGTCAACGATTGTTGATGGGAGTAAACTTGTGTTACTGATTGCCAATCACGACTTAAAGAAAGTAAGTTTTGATGGATCGGCAATTGGATTTCACCACAGATATACAGCGGAGATTTGATGAACCTATCCAGCGTATGCGAAACAATACCGCCTGTTGAGTTCTCAATTGGCACAACACCATAATGTGCACGCCCCACTTCAACTTCTTGAAATACATTAGAAATAGATTCTTGTGGTAGGGTCTCAACCCAATCACCAAAATGCTTATGTGTTGCTTTTTGCGTAAAAGTACCTGCTGGACCAAGATAGGCGATTTTTAAGCATTCTTCCAATGCTAAACAAGACGAAATAATATCGCGGTATATTTTTGTCACTTGTTCGTCACGTAAAGGACCTTTATTCTCTTCCACCATACGATGCAGTATTTGTGCTTCGCGTTCAGGGCGATAAAAGCAGACTTCTTGCTTTTCTGTCTTACCTTCCTTATTAGCAAGATCAGCAAGCTCCTTATCAAGCTCTGCTTTTTTAGCAATAGCCACTTCTTCAGCACATTGAGCGCGTGCATTGAGCAACGTTAATACTTCAGAGTCAATTGCATCAATGCGGTGTCGAAGTTGTAAAAGTGTATTATTAGCAGCCATTAGTTCTCTCATTTTTCATCATTATATAGTCCGATGCACTGATTACTCTTTTCTACGCGCTTTGTCAAATTTATAGCTTTTCATTGACTTAATAATCTATTTAATGAATACTATCGCGCCTTTGGAGGTCTTGACCTTCTCTCCTTGCCTCACCCTATTTGTGGGAGGCTACTTTAAATCCACAAGGAGTTATAATGAGACACTACGAAGTAGTATTTCTTGTACACCCTGATCAGAGCGAGCAGGTGCCTGCAATGATCGACCGTTATAAAAAATTAATTGATGAAGACAAAGGTAGTGTTCATCGCCTTGAAGATTGGGGTCGTCGTCAATTAGCATATCCTATTGTTAAGTTACATAAAGCGCATTATGTGTTAATGAATATCGAATGTAGCAGTGATGCTTTATCAAAACTAGAAGACTTGTTCCGTTTTAATGATGCTATTTTGCGTAATCTAATTATTAAGAAAGATAAAGCGCTGACTAGCTCTTCTTTGCTCAGTAAAGAAAATGTTGATGATAAAGCAAAATCTCATGCGCGAACACGAAATTAACTAGTTACTAGGAGACACTATAATGGCACGTTATTTTAGACGACAAAAATATTGCCGCTTTACTGCTGAAGGTATTACGGATATTGATTATAAAGATCTTGATCTTTTGAAAGGTTATATTTCCGAAACAGGAAAAATTGTTCCAAGCCGTATCACTGGCACAAAAGCGAAATACCAACGTCAATTAGCAACAGCAATTAAACGTGCACGCTTTCTTGCCTTGGTTCCTTATACGGATCAGCATAAGTAAACGCAGTCAGGAGAATCAGCATGGCCCGCTTTATTATGGCTGGTCGGTTTCAAGCGATAGGTTTTGTGATTGTTTTTGCATTATTACCGCTATTGGGGCTTTTTTCCAATGCGGCGATTGCGTTGGTAGCACTGCGAAAAGGCTGGCAGGAAGGCTTATTGTTAGCCCTGATAGGTAGTATAGCTGTTGCCATTTTTACCTATATTGAACAACATAACTTTACCTTTGGTTTTTTGCTGGCATGTATTCAATGGATGCCTATTATATTATTCGCATGGATACTTAGTCAGACAATCTCTTGGGAAACGACGTTACAGGCACTGTTAGGCTTGTCGGTAGTGGTGGTTGTTGTACTACATATCATCATTCCTGACCCAAGTGTATTCTGGCTGGAGTTGTTGAGCAGTACCATGAATAACGCAGAGGTATCGGCTGAAAATAAAGAAAGCCTTAAGGTATTAGAACAAGGTTTTGCTGAAATTACCCCACTACTTGCTGGCATTGTTGTTGCTTTGAGCAGCTTGATGATTGCCGTCGCTCTGTTGATGGCACGTAACTGGCAAGCACAACTCTACAATCCTGGTGGTTTTGGTGAAGAGTTTCGCGAATTGCGTATTGGTAAGCCTGCGGCATTGATCAGTCTTCTCTTGGTTGTCATTGCTTTTGTAACAAAAACCCATATTGTGCTGGAATTACTCATATGTAGTGTAGCCATTTTTTTATTTCAAGGCATTGCACTCATACATGCATTGGTTAAGTTACATAATATGCATCAGCTTTGGCTCGTCGCTATGTATCTATTACTGGTTTTGTTGAACACTCAAATGGCAATTATGCTCGCGGCAGTAGGAATAATTGATAGTTTTGCTGATTTTAGACAGCGATTCATCAAACAATAAATATTAAAGATTAAGGTGAAAACGATGGAAGTTATACTTCTTGAAGGAATTGACAATTTAGGACGCTTAGGTGATGTAGTCAGCGTACGCTCTGGTTATGCGCGTAATTTTTTAGTCCCACAGAAAAAAGCATCAATAGCAACAAAGGCTAATCTTGCTGACTTTGAAGAAAAACGCGCTGAGCTTGAAGCTGCTGCTGCTAAGGTAAAAAGCGAAGCTGAAGCACGTCGTGATAGCATTGCAGCAGCACCAGCGGTTCATATTCAGGCAAATGCAGGGATAGAAGGCAAACTCTTTGGTTCCGTATCTGCCATTGCTATTGCAAAAGCATTCACCACTTTAGGTGTTCCGCTTGAAACCAATGAAATTCGTATGCCAGAAGGTCCTTTGCATTATATCGGTGAGCATATTATTGATATTCATTTATATGCTGATGTTGATACCACAGTAACTGTTATTGTTGAAGCAGATGCTGAATCAGCAGCGCAAGCCTCTTTCTTAAAGAAAGATGAAGAAGAAGAGAATACTGATGGAGAAAGTGAGTATGGTCGTTATGACTACGACGACTAATTGACGTTTTTTGAAAGCTATAATTTTCTAGCTTTCTAGCTTTTTAGCTTTTCTAGTTACGAGGCTCCAGCCTCGTAACTCAGTCCTAAACAACTAAAAATTCAATCAATGCTTTTTGAGCATGTAAACGATTTTCTGCTTCTTGCCAAACTACACTTTGTTTACCTTCAAGTACCGTTTCGCTGACCTCTTCGCCACGATGCGCAGGCAAGCAATGCATAAACACAGCATCCTTGTTACCCAATGCCATGAGTTCATCATTGACTTGAAAATCAGCAAAGGCTATTTCTCGCTTCTGTTGCTCTTCTTCTTGCCCCATACTTGCCCAGACATCCGTAACAACAAGATCCGAATTCAATACAGCTTCTTTTGCATTATGGGTAAGCGTTATATACTCTGCACGTTGCTCCATTAACACTGCATTTGGCTCATATCCTTTTGGGCAAGCAATATTCAAATGAAAGCTAAATTGCTGAGCCGCATTCATCCACGAATGGCACATATTATTACCATCACCGACCCAAGCAACTGTTTTTCCTTCAATACTGCCATGAAGCTCTACATAAGTCATCACATCAGCAAGTAGCTGACAAGGATGATAGTCGTCAGTTAGTGCATTAATCACTGGAACCTGTGAATATTGAGCAAATTCCTCAACCGTTTCATGGGCAAAAGTGCGGATCATAATGATATCAGTCATACTCGAAATAACCCGAGAAGCGTCTTTAATGGGTTCTCCACGTCCAAGCTGCGTATCTTGTGGTGACAAAAAAAGTGCATGTCCACCTAGTTGCATCATTCCTGTCTCAAACGACACGCGTGTTCGTGTAGAAGCTTTATCAAAAATCATCGCCAACGTACGCTGTTGCAATGGCGTGTAGGAGATATTTTTTTTCCAATCTTGTTTAAGCGTAATAGCACGCTGAATCAATGTATTTAGTTCAGATTTCGATAAATCCATTAAGGTTAAAAAGTGTCTTACGGTCGTCATAATAATTTTTCTGGTTTTTTATTTTTTCGGTAAAATCAACAACTAGTCTGCTTTATTATTTTTATTTCTTTTATAAGGTTAAAACCACCGTCTTTCAGACGGTCAGCTTTAGCGATGAAATTAAGTGGTTGTTTTTACGCTAGATAAAAGTAATCTAACCCAGAACAACCCAACTGGTTGATTCCCTTCGCCAATGTTGTTAATGCTTTTTTGTCTTAGTACACTGACCTGTTGGGGTCTTTTAATACTAAAAAATAGAGCCTTCGACTAAGGAGGTATCCAAGGGTATTATGACAAAAACAACGTAGCTCTCAAGGAGCTTAGGCTAATCACCTATTATGTTCTTAAAGAACACTATCTTAAGTTTCACAACCCAAGCCACCCACTTCAGTGGGTGGTAGTTGACAATCTTAACGCCAACACTTGCTCTTGACTCATTTTTTTCATCATATTGTATCGACTAATTCAATAACAGTTGCAATTATCTGATCAGCTTGTTGTTGATCAATCACAAGCGGTGGTAATAAACGAATCACCTTGCCAGCCGTTACATTAATCAGTACGCCTTTTTCAAGCGCTTGTTTCACTAAACCAGTACATTCTTCAGTTAACTCAATACCAATCATTAAGCCCTTACCACGAATATGCTCCACTTGTGGTTGACCTAATTGTGCTTTAAACTGTTGAAGAAGATAATTGCCTTGTTTTTGTGCCTGCTGACAAAGATCGTGTTGTTCCATAATATCAATCACGGTTAATGCTGCACGACAAGCCAGTGGATTACCACCAAACGTAGAACCATGTGTACCAGCTGTTAAAATACCAGCGGCTTTTTCCCCAGCAATACACGCCCCAATCGGTACACCATTCCCTAATGCCTTTGCCAAGGTCATTACATCGGGCTTAATCGTCGTATGTTGGAATGCAAACCATTTCCCTGTTCTTCCCATGCCTGTTTGAATTTCATCCAGCATCATCAACCAATTATACTGATTACATAACTCACGTATTGTAGCAAGGTAGTGTTCATCAGGTATATTAACGCCTCCCTCACCCTGAATAGGTTCAACTAATACAGCTACAACATTAGGGTGATTTTTAGCAACTGTCTTAATTGCCTCAATATCATTGTAAGGTACTTGAATAAAACCACTCACCAATGGCTCAAAACCCTCCTTGATTTTTTCATTACCTGTTGCTGAAAGCGTTGCAAGCGTACGCCCATGAAAGCTTCCCGAGACAACAATAATTTCAGGATTAACAATGTTATTTTGACTGGCATAACGTCGAGCAAGTTTAATAGCAGCTTCATTGGCTTCTGCCCCTGAATTGCTAAAAAAAACCTCTTTTAATCCTGATAACTGACAGAGCTTTTCACCAAGACGCTGCTGTAAATCAAGCTGGTAGAGATTAGACGTATGCACCAATTTTTTGGCCTGATCATAAATAGCCTCTGCAATATCAGGGTGCGCATGTCCTACACTGCACACCGCAATACCTGCGATGGCATCAAGGTATTGTTTTCCATTAGCATCCCAAAGATACGCACCTTCTCCGCGCTCAAAGGTAACAGGAAGCCGTGAATAGGTTGGCATAAGCGAGTCCGCCATATTGAAATCCTTAATAAATGGATAAATGGATAAATGGAATATTAAAAAACAAACAAAAAGGGAGTTCCCATTGAGCGATTTTAAAGTTGCTATAAGTATCGTAAAAATAAGCTAGAAATAGCTTATATGGGAATTCTACACCGTACTCTGCTAGGAGGAATGGTATCATCAAATTATGTTTTCTATGATCATTCGTTACCCCTTTGAGAACGAACGATTATAAATCGAGCCGAGCATTGTATGCTAAATTGATGCCGTCATCAATCTAGCATTACAATTAACAGAGAAACTTAATAAATAAATGCCTATAGCCATTGCTTCTTATTATTTTTTATCCAACGCCCTTTCCTTTAAGAGATATTCATGTTCTACAAATAAACTAACCTGCTTCTTTTTGCGCCTCTTTTTGTGCTTTTTTTGCACGAGTGAATTTCTTACGCTCATGCTCGATAAGGTGTTTCTTACGGATGCGGATACTCAGTGGTGTCACTTCAACTAATTCATCCGAATCAATAAACTCTAATGATTGCTCTAAGGTCATTCTTATTGGTTTCGTCAAAATGAGGTTTTCATCGGTACCTGCGGCACGAATATTTGTAAGCTGCTTTGCTTTCAATGGGTTAACTACCAAATCATCATCACGGCTATTAATACCAATCACCATACCTTCATACACTTCTTCGGCATGACCAATAAACAACTTACCACGCTCTTGTAGGTTAAATAATGCATAGGCTAATGCTTTACCTGTTCCTTTGGAAATAAGTACACCTTTGCTTCTTTCACCAATTGAAGCGCCTTTATGTGGACCATAATGCTCAAAGCTATGATATAGAAGCCCCGTTCCTGACGTTGAGGTCATAAATTCAGTCTGAAAACCAATCAATCCGCGTGACGGAATTAAATATTCAAGACGTACACGACCTTTACCATCAGGCTCCATATTAATTAAATCACCTTTACGCTCACCAATTGCTTCCATAATGCGCCCTTGATAATCAGCTTCAATATCAATGACAAGGTTCTCGTATGGTTCTTCAAGTTGCCCATCAACTTCATGTGTAATAACCTCAGGACGTGAAACCGCTAACTCATAGTTTTCGCGACGCATGTTTTCAATCAGAATACCAAGGTGTAATTCACCTCGTCCTGAAACTCGGAATTTATCAGGATCATCAAGCTGCTCTACCCGTAATGCCACATTATGCAATAATTCCTCATCTAAGCGGTCTTTAATATTACGTGAGGTAATGTATTTTCCTTCTTTACCCGCAAAAGGTGAATTATTCACTTGGAAATTCATCGTAACCGTTGGTTCATCAACAATCAGCGGTGGTAGTGCGACAACATGCTCAGGATCGCACAATGTATCGGATATATTTAGCTTATCCATACCTGTGAAGCAAATAATATCACCTGCCTGTGCTTCAGGAACTTCGACACGCTCAAGCCCATGAAAACCGAGAACTTGCAAAACACGACCACGACGTATTTTGCCTTCCGTATCAATCACCTGAAGTGAAGTGTTTTTAGTAATTTTTCCCTGCTTGATACGACCAATACCAATAATACCCACATAGGAGTTGTAGTCTAATGCACTGACTTGAAGTTGGAACGGGGCATCAGGATCAACATCAGGATGTGGCACATTATCAATAATATGTTGAAATAATGGTTCCATGTCCCCTTCTCTAACATCAGAGTCTAAGCCCGCATAACCGTTTAGTGCTGATGCATAAACTACAGGGAAATCAAGCTGTTCATCTGTTGCACCGAGACGATCAAATAAATCAAACGTTTGATCAAGTACCCAATCAGGTCGTGCACCATCACGATCCACTTTATTAATCACCACAATCGGTCTAAAGCCCATCGCAAAGGCTTTTTGGGTAACAAAGCGAGTTTGTGGCATTGGACCATCAACTGCATCAACCAGTAGCAATACACTATCAACCATGGATAAAACACGCTCCACTTCCCCCCCAAAATCGGCGTGCCCTGGCGTATCAACGATATTGATACGATAATCGTTCCATGTAATTGCAGTATTTTTTGCCAGAATGGTGATACCACGCTCCTGTTCTAGCGCATTTGAGTCCATCATTCTTTCGCCATGATTAGCACGTTCGTCCAACGTGCCTGATTGTTTTAGCAGCTCATCAACAAGGGTGGTTTTACCATGGTCAACGTGCGCTATAATGGCTATATTTCTGAGGTTCTCGATCACAATCAAATACTCGGCATTTAAAGAAAAAGCGTGAGTATACTCTGAGCATATATATTAGTACATTGATATATTCAAAAATGTATGTGAAATGAGACAATTATAAGACACTAGGGAAAGATACTAGAAGTAATAAGGGACCACAGAAGATGGCTAAGAATAAACAAACAAAAAAGGTGTATTAAAATGGCAACGCTAACAATAATACGACCTTTTATTTTTACCCTCATCCAAGGTTATACACCGTGAAAAAACCATTAAGCAAAGCACCAAATAATGATAAACAAACCACTTTTATGACTTCACAATACGATATGCTAGGTGGTGAAAAAGGTGTTCGCCATTTAGTTAATCGTTTCTATGATTTAATGGATGAAAATAAGAATGTAGCAACACTACGTGCTATGCATGCCAAATCACTTCGTGCTTCACGCGAGAAGTTATTTTTATTTTTATCAGGTTGGCTTGGTGGTCCTTCATTATATATTGAAAAATATGGACACCCACGCTTACGCCAGCGTCATTTACCTTTTCGCATTACTTCAAACGAACGTGATCAATGGCTTAATTGCATGAATCAAGCATTAACAGAACAAATCACTGATCCATTATTATTACAAACACTAAAGTCGTCTTTCTTCAATGTAGCCAATCACATGAAAAATACGACTGATAATGAATAGAATAGAACATATCACACAAGGAAAAATGTCATTCATGGATATAGATAATAAACACGACAAAAAGAATAAAAGGAATAAAGCGTATTCACTCTATGTATTAAAGCTTGAAACAAAGCTGCATGAACTAGAACAACGCGAAGAGGCTGCTACACGCCGTTTGCAATTATTGGTCTACCCAGCAACCATAGCGTTTACAATTCTTTCTGCTTATGGTTTTTATCTTGTCAGCACTTTAACAAAAGATGTTGCCCACATGGCTAACGCTGTAGAAACGATCAATCAAAGCGTTGGTAAAAATATGGATATTATTTCAGACAATACCCGCAAAATGTCAAACCACATGAGTGGTCTCGTTACAAGTATGAATAGAATGAATACAAATGTAAGCAACCTTGCATTAACAACTAATGGAATGTCACAAAATGTAGGACAAATATCACTTTATACAGGGCATATGCAACAAGATCTATGGAGTTTAAATAAAAGCATTTCAAAGCCGCTTAGCATGTTGAACACGTTTATACCATGGCATGATAGTGCAAACTATCATTACTCAAGACTTTCTTTAGCCCCTTCCTATTTATTAGTACAACAGCCGTTGCAACCAAGCCCTCTTACTGATGTTGCAGCAATCAACCCTAATCATTTAAACTGAGATAATAATATTTTGGATGATTATATAAGACGAATTAATCAGAAAGCATTATATTCTTCACGGAATACATGAGTTCTTAGGCAAGCATCTTTAGTTGACAAACAATAAGGGAATATGTTTAATTTATAATCAACATTAAACAAAAGCCCCACAAATGAGTATAAACATACTAAAGCCCTTGATAGAAGATAAGATTAGTTTTTCAGCCAATAATTCTGAATTAAGTGTCTATAATACCTACGAAGCTTCTTCGCAAGTACGTTTTCAAGCTGATGAATTGTTGTTTGGCGCTATGCTTATTGGTCGTAAAGTGATGCAAACACAAAACATTAGAGAAAAACAGATATTTTTACCCCATGAAAGTTATATTATTGCGCCAAACGAAATCGTTGAAATTGATTTTCCTGAAGCAACGCTTGATACTCCAACAAAGTGTTTAGTTGTCGAGATTTCTAAAGAAAAAGTGAGGGCTATTAGCGAGCGTTTAAGTGATTCGCTTCCTATGCTAGAGGATATTAATCACTGGCAACTAGGGCAGCCAGTACTACACACGCATCATACCACCGAGACACAACAGTTACTTTATCGTTTAACAAAATTGTTTAGTGAAAATGATCCTGATAGACAAATCTTAATTGATTTGCATGTATCAGAATTAATTATTCGCTTATTACGCCATAAAACCCGAGATTTTCTTCTCAGCTATTGCACAGCTAATCCTGAAACTGATCGCCTAATGGCATCACTTAACTGGATTCGTAATAACCTATCGAAACCACTTGATGTTAATAAACTCTGTCGCCATGTGGGGATGAGTCGCAGTCGATTTTATGTAGAATTTAAGAAAAAATTAGCCTGTTCACCTGTAGAATTACAGCAACAATTACGCTTACAACGTGCGGCTGATCGTATTAAACAAGGTGAGGCAATAACAACAATTAGTTATGAACTAGGCTTTAATAACCCTAGCCATTTTTGTCAGCGTTTTAAAGGCTTTTTTGGATGCACAGCAACTGCATTTAGACAGCGTTATCAAATTGATGAGGGAAAAAATACATCAACATTGGATTAATTTTTTATTACTTCATGCTCATCACTATCAACATATTTTTGATAAATTGAGATTAAACGCGTTGGACGAATTAGCCTATTAGACTGAATTGTTAATCAGCACATGAAAAATGCCTGATAAATATCAAGAAAAACAAAAAAATAACAAAAAGAATACTATTTAAAAACAGCAATGATAGAATCAGCAGCGGGTTTTCCTACAAGAGCACTAAACTTGATCGCTAATTCATCAAAATAACCAATGGTGGTTATTTACTATACGTTTTAGCACAAAATTTACCATATTTTGTTTTACACGTATAATCACGACCTTCATCACCTTTTATACCATCAACTAACAGAGGAAATACACTATGAGTGGAAATTCTAATCGTCTGCAAGCAATTGATAACATTACCAACCAAGCGCCTATGGGACTAGGAACAACCAAGCCACTTGATAAAATCTGGGCAACTGATGTTTTTAATTTAGCGAAAATGGAAGATGCTTTATCAAAGAAAGCCTACAAAGCAATCAAAAAAACCATTCAAAAAGGCACTGCATTGGATCCAGATATTGCAGAAGTAATTGCTGCCGCAATGAAAGAATGGGCAATATCAAAAGGGGCTAAATTCTTCTCACATATTTTCTACCCAATGACCAATGCTACCGCTGAAAAGCATGATGGTTTTATCATTACTGACCCAAGTGGCAAAGCCATTACTGAGTTTACAGGTAGTCTACTGATTAAAGGCGAGCCTGATGGCTCTTCATTCCCTAATGGAGATATTCGCCAAACCAATGCAGCACGCGGTTACACAGCATGGGATCCAACCAGCCCTGCTTACCTTATGCAAACAGATAATGGCACGACCTTAATGATCCCAAGTGTCTTTATTTCATGGACAGGTGAAGCACTCGATAAAAAAGTCCCCCTACTTCGCTCTAATAAAGCGATGAATGAAGCCGCACAAAAAGTACTTGCATTAATGGGCGAAAAGAAAATCACACCATTAAATTCAAGCTGTGGTGCTGAGCAAGAATACTTCCTTGTTGATGAAAATTTTGCAAATAGCCGCCCTGACTTACTGCTAGCAGGTAGAACCTTATTTGGTGCTGCACCTGCTAAGGGTCAGCAGTTTGATGATCATTATTTTGGTGCCATTCCTGCCCGTGTTCAGGTTTATATGCAAGACATAGAAGATCAGCTTTATCGTTTAGGCATTCCTGCTAAAACCCATCATAACGAAGTGGCTCCTGGTCAATTTGAGCTTGCTCCCTACTTTGAAGCAGCAAACGTAGCGGCTGATCACCAGCAGTTGACCATGACGGTCTTTAAACTCACCGCAAAAAAACATGGCTTCGTTTGTTTATTCCATGAAAAACCATTTGCAGGTATTAATGGTTCAGGTAAACACGTTAACTGGTCTGTGGGTAACTCAACACAAGGTAACTTGCTTGATCCAGGCGATACGCCACGTGAAAATCTTAACTTTTTACTTTTCTGTGGTGCCGTTATTCGTGGTGTGCATTTATTTGGTCCATTACTGCGTGCCGTTATTGCTTCAGCAGGTAATGACCATCGTTTGGGTGCGAATGAAGCACCTCCTGCGATTTTATCGGTTTACCTTGGTGAGCAACTAGAGCAAATCTACAAAGACATCCAAGACGGAAAAGTAACCCCTGATGCAGATGGCGGTTTAATGGATTTAGGTCTATCACAAATCATTCCTTTCCCGCGTGATCCAGGTGATCGTAACCGTACGTCACCGTTTGCTTTCACAGGTAACCGTTTTGAGTTTCGTGCTGTTGGTTCAGCACAGTCTGTTTCTGGCCCATTAGTTGCCATGAACACGATGTTAGCCGATTCATTAAACTGGATTGCAGGTCAACTAGAAACAAAACTGGATAGCGGCACAAGTCAAACCGATGCCGTACTTGAAGTGATTAAAGACTTGATGGATGCGCATGGTAATGCCGTCTTTGGTGGTGATGGCTATTCATCAGAATGGCATAAAATGGCAGTTGATGAGCGTGGTTTAAAGAACTTACCCACATCAGCAGATGCCTTACCTTACTTCAAAGATGATGCTGTAAAAGCATTATTCTCAAGTACAGGTGTTTTATCGGAGACTGAATTAGAAAGCCGTTATAATGTCTATACCGAGCAATACATTGCAACCGTTGAAATGGAAGCTAACCTTGTTGTTGAAATGGCAAAAACTACTATTTATCCAACAGCAATGACGTATTTAGCAGAGCTTGCAACAACTAATGCCAGCATGAGTGCAATGGGTATTGATATGGATAAAAGTGTTGCAGAAACAGTAGCGGCTGAAGCCAATGCAATGATTGCAGCCGTTGACAAATTATCAGCAGCTATTGCAATGCATGATTTTGATGATACGGATGCGCATATGCAGCATTGTGCAGGAAACATCTTACCGCTTATGCTTGAGATTCGCGCACATGCTGACACACTTGAAACTGAAATCTCTGATGAGCTATGGCCACTTGCAAAGTATCGTGAAATGCTTTTTATTAAGTAATTCGTACTTAGTAACATGCTAGCAACATACTAGCAACACGCTAGAAATAGTTAGTTTCATCAACCTTACAGAATTGCAAGGTTGATGAGATAAAAACCAAAAATATTTTAACGAAATAATAAAGACGTGGTAGAGCGGATAAGGTACGCCATCCGCCGCATGGCTACGTAACATGGTGGATGGGGGGCCTTATCCACCCTACGAAGTTATGCTCTATTTGTTAGAATAATTACGTTCATTTTTACCTGACTATCTATATTTACAATGTACTAACTGCTTCCCTTGCTGCTCGTCGTCTTCCTTTAACGAGTGCTGTTGTTCTTTTCTTTGCCAGTGCCGCGCTCTCGCTTGGCTTGACGCTTACAGAAAGAACGGAATGTACATTCGCTTCTTCCACTTCTTCATATTTAGCTCTTCTTCGAGAAATATGCCTTTGCCCTTTTGCTTTAAGCCTATCATGCGCCACTTTAATACGTTGCAATTGTTGTTTACACAATAGATGCTTTAAGAAAATCCCCACAAACAACCCCATAGTAAAGATAAGTAACGATAGAAATAAGGTTTGTATAACAAAATAGAACATTAATTTGCCTTTTTAATTTACCTGTTGATCAGACTTGTTAGATGTGCGAAAAAGTAGCCCTAACACCAAGCCAAAGAGAAAAAAAACGATTAGCCAACCATAAAGCTGAGAAAATAAATAAGACATACCAGTAACCCTGTATTTAGTAACAAATTATTGAGAAATAAATACTCAGATAATCACATTCACACTGACAAACTCAGCAAGCCATGTGAGTTATCTGACTTTCTATATATCAGTTAACAATCCAGTCTGCTAGGAATCGCCCTTCAACCTCACTAAAATCGCTATGCTCCAACGTTCGGTTTAGTGCAGTTCCTACGGTTCTTAACAGACTTCAAACCGTAAACTACTTTTGGCATTATTTATGAAGCTATTACTTAGCAACCAATTGCTTATTTGCGACTGAAAAAGTAATACGACGGTTTTTTGCTCTACCTGCTTTAGTCGCATTAGATGCAATTGGATCTGCTTCACCAAAACCTTTTGCCTTTAACAACGTGGATGCTATACCTTTCTTACTAAGATAACGTTTAACTGCATCAGCACGCCGTTGACTTAAGGTAGTATTATAACGATCATTGCCTTTGCTATCGGTATAACCATTAATGATTATTTTTGTCCCTTTCAAAACAGATTTACAGCTTGTAATGATTGCAACAATACTATCGAGAAGGGTTCTACTGTCCTGTTTAATGTGTGCTTTATTCGTCGAAAAATGAATACTTTTACCCGACATGGCTTGGTCAAGATCACCTTGACAGGCGATAATAGCTTTTGTAAGCGTAGTAGAAGAATCCAGCGTAACAGATTGCTCAGCATCATTTTTTTCCCTAACAAGACGATCCTTCAGGGTAAAACTAAAACCTGTTGTTCTAATAAAGTCCTTTGCAGCCAATCTTAATTTTTTGTGAGTTATACCATCTATGTTGCCTGATAAAGTCAAACGCCCCTCTTTCGGCAAAATACCATGACTCACAACCAACTGGTTATTAATACTTTTCATATATAACGGTTTAGAAATAGCATTAACGATATCATCTATTTGTGCTTGGGAAGCAAGCTTGCCTTTTAGAATAATTTGCCCATTTCTCATATGTGCCATTATATTAGCAGGTTGCATAGGGCTATTAACCAGCACCTTGTCTGTTACAGGCATACTTAACAACCCTTGTACATGATTGTGTAATGTCATTTTTTCTGCTGTTGAGTGAACCGATCCTGACAATACAGGTACACCTTTTGCCAGCATCAGCGTTACTTTACCCGTCGTTTTCAAAATAGGAAATAAGAGTTTGCTATCGCTCAGCCATGTAGGAGAAGTAATGTTATCAGCAACCGTTAATTGGTTATTGACATTGTTTGCACCATAAAAAGATTGAGCGCTTTCCACAAAGTCATTGATCTGCTCCTGTGATGGAAAAACGCCTGTTAATAGCAATGTCCCTTGCTCTGCTGTCAATACTAACGTTGGAGGCATTTGTTTTAGTACTATAATCGCATTGTTAACAACCCTAACACCTTCCATTCGGTTGACCAGTTTAACAACTTGCTTACGCTCTTTCTCAGTTGCCACTGAGCCAGATAACAATACATCTCGACCGCGCTGCTCAAGCGTAACCACTGCACCCTTTATGCCTTCTTTGCTAAGTTGCTGTTGAACACGTGCTTGTAAGTTATTTTCTATAGATGGTTGTTTTACTGTTAGCATAAAAAAATAGAGCAACGCTAAACCAAGCAGCATAGACGACCACCACCAGCTTTTTGATAAGCCAGTACAACGTGTAAACATAATGTAACCTTAGATGTAAAATTGGGGGTTAGGAGAGAACTCCTTGTCCAAACATTATAACCAATTATCAGCTAAAGGTCATTATTTAACGAAATCAACTTGACTTATCATTTAAAGCAAAAAATTCTATAAAATAAAGTATTTATAGCTCTATTATTAAGCATAATCATGGTTTTTTAACCACATTAATGACGTAAAAAAACAACGTTTATAAATACCATAATGCCTGAATTTCATTGGCTAACATTGGCTTAATATCAAACTCAGTAAACGCCTTTGAACGTGTTCCTGTTGCAATTGTTACACATTCTTCATCTCGACCTTGGCTATAACGCGCGGTGATTCGTGCAGCTAATTCAATATCGTCGGCAGAAATGTCATTGCCATCCATTAGGGTCAATGGTCCTGCACAGCTTGCTGTTTTAAGCCAAATAAACTTATTTTTGTACCCTTCCATAAAACGTGTCTCACCCTCTTCACGTGCAATAATCAGTTTAAAGTTCTTTTTAGGGCGTAAATGGCGACCTGTCTTGAGCAACATAATATCGTCCAACTCATAATATTTATCACCGCGGTTTTGCCACAGATCTTTCAATTTATCCGAATAATTCGGATCTGTGAGAAAACAACAACCACCTGCGGGCTGGGCATATTCATCAAACCCCCAATGATTGGCTAATGCAATTTGTGGTTTACGACTTCTGCCTGAAAAGCCATAGAGTTTTTCCCGATCAATCCAATTTTCTAGCTCAGGTTTGGTTGCAGGTAAGTTTTTTGCACATAATGGACGCAAGAGTAAATCATCAGCCCCTGACTCATTGGCAATAATCGGCATGGTTTCCTTACGTTGTGACATCGGACGTTGACCAATGACTTCTCCCGTAATCATAAAATCAAAGTCATTTTCCATCATCCATTGCTTCGCTTTATTCACCATAAAGATTTTGCAATCTAAACAAGGATTAAGGTTTGCGCCATAACCATGTTTTGGATTAATCACCACATCTTTGTACTCATCAACAATATCAATAATATGTAGCTTTATACCTAATTGTTCTGCTACCCATAACGCATTATTACGCTTTGGCTTCGCTTTATCTTTTTTACGAATCGCATGCGTATGCCCTTCAACACAAAAGCCCGTAAAGAAATTAATTCCTTCCACATGGATGCCTTGTTCAAGCATTGCTTTAGTCGCGAGAAGAGAATCTAAACCACCTGATATAAGGGAGACTGCTTTACGTTGTTTATCGTGTATATCCATGTTTTTTATCCATCTCAATTAAGAGCATCCATAAGGTGCATTAAAATAATGCGCTGAAGTATATCAGCGAATTTCATTCTTTAGTCCTAAAATACTTACATTAAGCAATAGCACAGATTGGTTGCTATACGTATATGGCGTATACTGCGCCAGCATTAACATTACATTGCACCGTACTGCATTCTAGCCCTCTTTAAAATCACCAAACCATCGCATGGATTAGATTACATGGATCAACTAAAAAATGATGTATCAACCTTTCAAGGTCTTATACTATCACTCCAAAACTATTGGGCAGCGCATGGCTGCGTGTTAATGCAACCCTACGATATAGAAATGGGTGCGGGGACGTTTCATCCTTCCACTTTTTTACGCTCGATTGGTCCCGAACCGTGGAATTCAGCCTATGTGCAACCTTGCCGCCGACCAACTGATGGGCGCTATGGCGAAAATCCAAATCGCTTGCAGCACTACTATCAGTTTCAAGTGATGCTCAAACCCTCACCTGACAACATTCAAGAACTCTATCTTGAATCCTTACAACAACTGGGAATTGATCCATTAGTACACGATATTCGTTTTGTTGAAGACAACTGGGAATCCCCTACCCTTGGTGCATGGGGTTTAGGCTGGGAAATTTGGCTCAATGGTATGGAAGTAACCCAATTCACCTATTTTCAACAAGTGGGAGGGCTTGAATGCAAACCTGTCACGGGTGAAATTACCTATGGTCTTGAACGAATAGCGATGTATTTGCAAGGGGTTAAAAGTATCTATGATCTCGTGTGGACAGAAGGGCCACAAGGCACAGTCACTTATGGTGATGTGTTTCATCAAAATGAAGTTGAACAATCGCATTACAACTTTGAACAAGCGAATACCGATATCCTCTTTACACAATTTAATACAGCAGAAACTGAAAGCCAACGCCTTATTGCTGCCAAACTCGCCCTCCCTGCTTATGAAAAAATGCTCAATGCCTCACACATATTTAACTTGCTTGACGCACGACGTGCCATCTCAGTCACTGAACGACAGCGTTATATTTTAAGAATAAGAAGCTTATCGCGTGCCATTGCTGAAGCCTATTATGTATCACGCGAAAGCTTAGGTTTCCCTCTAGTGACCAATCAGGCGAACAACGGAGAATAATAATGACCGATAGTAACGATAATAATGTGATGGCACACGATCTACTGATTGAATTAGGCACTGAAGAACTACCACCAAAAGCACTAAAAAGCCTTGCAAAAGCGTTTACTTCAGGCGTGGTTAACGGTTTAAACGATGCCAAACTATCCATGGGTGACGTACAAACCTTCGCAACCCCTCGCCGTTTAGCCATTTTGATTAAATCCGTTGCCAGCCAACAAGCAGACCAACATATTGAACGTAAAGGCCCCGCCGCCAAAGCAGCACTTGATAAAGACGGCAACCCCAGTCGCGCTATTTTAGGTTTTGCTAAATCCTGTGGTGTGGATTATCAAGAGCTGGATAAAATACAAACGGATAAAGGCGAATGGTTTGTCTTTAAACAAACCAAAATAGGACAAAAAACCACTGCACTTATTGAAGCTATTGTTGCCACTGCACTGGAGAATTTACCCACGCCAAAACGGATGCGCTGGGGAGATAACGATGTTGAATTTGTCCGCCCAGCCAAATGGCTATTAGCACTGTTTGGCAGTGACATTATTGATATGCAGGTTATGGGTCTAACCGCAGGACGCACTACACGCGGTCATCGCTTCCATCAACAAGGTAATCTTACTATTGATACCCCTAGTGATTATGAAGCAGCATTACTAAAAGCTCATGTTGTTGCTGACTTTACTAAACGACGTAATCGCGTTCAACAATTTGCCTTAGAAATTGCTCAGGAACTCGGTGGACAAGTCATTATTAACCCTGACTTACTTGATGAAGTTACCGCGCTCGTTGAATGGCCTGTTGCCGTATCAGGTTCGTATGACGAAGAGTTTTTGGATGTTCCCAAAGAATGTCTTATCAGTACTATGGAAGAACATCAAAAATACTTTGCTGTTGTTGATCAGCATGGTGTTTTGCTACCGTATTTTATTACCACGAGTAATATCGTCAGCAAAGATCCCAATGTGGTTCGTGAAGGTAATGAACGGGTTATTCGTCCTCGTTTTAGCGATGCCGCTTTTTTCTGGCAACAAGATCGAAAACACCCTTTATCAACACATATTGAAGCGACCAAAAAAATCATCTTTCAGCAGCAACTTGGCACTCTGTTTGAAAAAACAGAACGTGTTGCACAACTAACCGCTGAAATTGCCCAACAAACAGATTCAGACGTTACCGAAGCCAGCCGCGCTGCTACGCTCTCTAAATGTGACTTAATGACTAATATGGTCAATGAATTCCCTAAGTTACAAGGTATTATGGGACGCTATTATGCCTTACACGATGGCGAAACTGAAAACGTCGCTTATGCACTTGAACAACAATACCAACCGCGTTACGCAGGTGATAGCCTCCCCGAAAAGCACTGTGGTCTTATTCTTTCGCTGGCGGATAAACTCGATACCTTAATGGGGATTTTTGCCATTGGACAAAAACCGACAGGTACAAAAGACCCCTTTGCATTACGCCGTGCAGCGTTAGGTGTATTGCGTATTATCATTGAAAAAGAGCTTGATCTGGATATTAAACAGCTTTTAACCTTTGCCGCTACATCATTAAGTGAAAAGGTCGATGCACAACCCCATGTTAATGCAACTTTCGACTATATCCTCGAACGTCTTCATGCCTATTATCGAGATCAAGGTATTGCTGCGGATATTATTGATGCCGTTGCCAAACTTAAACCTTCACGTCCACTCGACTTTAACCAACGTGTTCATGCCGTTGCTAGTTTTCGTGAACTTGATGAAGCTTCCGCATTGGCAGCAGCGAATAAACGTATCAGCAATATCCTCAAAAAACTCAAAAATGCTGCCCCTGAAACCATTGATGAAACCTTATTTAGTGAAGATGCCGAAAAAGCTTTATTTGCTGCTGTAACACGCCAACGCGCGATTGTTCTGCCCTTATTTAGACAAGGCGACTATGAAATTGCCTTAACCTCACTGGCACAACTGCGTGATCCTGTTGATACCTTTTTCGATAATGTGATGGTGATGACCGATGATGAAGCGATTAAAAATAATCGCTTGGCATTACTGAATCAGCTACGCAATACCTTTATTGAAGTGGCAGATTTATCGGTGTTGCAATAAGATCGCTTAGCATTATTGAAGCATCTAAATACATTCGCGCCAAAACCAACAAAAATAGGGCGTGAATAATGGATGCTGATTGATAAAAATAAGATTAGGCTTAATGTCCAAGGAATGGCTTGAGTAAGATCATAACTTCGATTGGGTGGATAAGGCACGCCATCCACCATGCTACTGAATACTGAATTGTTAACCAGCTAATGAAAGATGCCTATTATTTCTCATAAACTCTGTTAATATTCTATTTATAGAGTATTGTAAAAAGAGGATTTATGAAAATCTTACCGTTCTTTCTCATTATATTTGTACTTGCTCTTTTTCTTAGTGCTTGTGGTGGCAGTGGTAGAAGTGAGAATAGCAATAATACATTATCAAGATGGCAACCAAGCATTTTTGAGCCTGCAAGTAACTTTGCACAAAAATGTGTCGTGCCAACAACATGGATAAATCCTTATAACAATCTACAATTTACCGATACTCAAGGAACAGTCGTTGATGAAAACAACTGGCTTCGCTCTTGGAGTAACGCCTCTTATCTGTGGTATGACGAAATCATTGATAAAGATCCCGCTTTATATACCGACCCCGTTGCATATTTTTCCTTATTGAAGACAGAGGCAAGCACGATATCAGGGAAACCAAAGGATCAATTTCATTTTTCAGTTAGTCTTGCTGAATATGAAACATACTTGACAGCAGTCTCAGCCCGTTATGGTTTTTACTTTCGTGTATTACACCATAGCCCAACAACCGAAGTTGTCATTTTATATACCGAACCCAATTCACCCGCAGCACAAGCTGGTTTGCAACGCGGCACAAAAATAATGGCCGTGGATGGCAATGCCTTCGATGTGACTGATTTAGTGCCTGATGGAGTAGATGAAACTCATACTTTCCTTGTATTGGACTCAGGTTCTGTCACGCCAAGAACCGTTGTTCTCAGTTCTGCGGTTATTACCAACACTCCTGTTCGGCATGTGTCGGTATTCGATACGACAGCAGGTCAAATTGGTTATTTATTATTCACATTTCATGCAGGCAAGGCTGAGGAGGAGCTTATTAATGCCATCCGTTATTTTGCTGATGAAGGCATTCGTGATCTCGTGCTTGATCTGCGTTATAACAGTGGTGGCTTGATTGATATTGCCAATCGGTTGAGTTATATGTTGGCTGGATTTGATCAACCTGAACAGCCAATATTTTACTCTCAGCAATTTAATAATAAGTCTCCTGAACTGACAAGCCATGTTTTCTCTTCTTTATCATCGGCAGGTGAAACATTACCAACACTCAATCTTGCGCGAGTTTTTATCCTTACGGGGGCATCAACCTGCTCTGCTTCAGAACTAATTATTAATGGCTTGCGTGGGATTGATGTTGATGTGATACAGGTCGGTGAAACGACCTGCGGTAAACCTTATGGCTTTATCGATCAAATTAATTGCGGTAGGGTTTATTCGAGTATCAACTTTAAATCATTGAATAATAACAATTTTGGCGATTATGCTGATGGATTTTCGCCCGAAAATAGCATTGAAACAGCAGGGATACGATTAGCTGGATGTTATGTTGCAGATAATGATTATGAGCATATGCTGGGTGACCCGCAAGAAGCACTCTTCGCTGCCGCACTTCAATATAGAATTGATGGTTCATGCCCTACCATTTCACCCTCAAGTGTTAGTAAAAAAAGTGCAACTCCAGAGCAGGATTTACTGATTGATAGCAAGCAAAATCATCCATTCTGGCGCAATAACATGCGACCATTCATAAGTAGATGATCATAATTATTTTAACAAAGAGAGCATAGCTTCGTAGGGTAGATAAGGCACGCCATCCACTATGCTACGTAGCCATGCGGCGGATGGCGTACCTTATCCGCCCTACAACGTCTTTATTATTTTGTTAAGATATTAAGGTAAGTATTTAACAGTAGATGGTAGCTCATACATCAAGAAATATATTGATTCGATTTTTAACCAAAGTGGCAAACTAGTTGAGTTTGCCACCTAAGCCCAAGAATGCTTATTTTTTACACATAACTAAGACTGTTTTTGCGTTTTAAAGTAAAAAGTCAAATCGCTTAGGTTATTTAGTTTTTCTTTCTAATCCACAAACACTCGCGCATTCCTAAACATACGCATCCAAGCGCCATCTTCGCCCCATTCATCAGGCTTCCATGAATACTGTACGCTCCTAAATAAGCGTTCTGGATGGGGCATCATAATGGTAAATTGCCCGCTTTCGGTGGTTAAGCCCGTAATACCTGCGGGTGAACCATTCGGGTTATACGGATAATCTTCCGCTACCTTTCCCGCATGATCAACATAACGCAAACTCACTGTACCTGTGTCAACAACAGCTTGTACATCATGCCCTTGTTCAGCAAATACCGCACGTCCTTCGCCATGGGAGACGGCAACGGGTAATAAAGAGCCTTCCATGCCTTGTAGGAAAATAGAGGGTGATTTCATTACTTCAACCGTACTCAAACGTGCCTCAAACTGCTCGGAGAAGTTACGATGAAAACGTGGCCAATGTTCGGCATTAGGAATTATGTCCTTAATTTGAGAGAACATCTGACAGCCATTACATACTCCCAAAGCAAACACATCATCGCGTGCGAAAAACGCACTAAATGTCTCTGTCACTTGGCTATTAAGCAAGATGGATTTTGCCCACCCTCCCCCTGCACCCAACACATCGCCATAAGAAAAACCACCACAGGCAACAACCCCTGAAAAGCCATCAAAAGTAATGCGTCCATCAATAATATCGGTCATATGCACATCAACCGCACGAAAACCTGCTTTATTAAACGCTGCTGCCATTTCTTGCTGACCATTCACACCCTGCTCACGCAAAATGGCCACTGATGGACGCGTATGGTTAATATACGGCGCGGCAATATTCTCATTAATATCAAAACTTAAATCAACGGGTATACCCCTATTATTAGGTGTGGCAATCGACTCAAATTCTTGTTGGGCGCAGGTTTCATTATCACGCAATGCTTGCATACGGTAACTGGTTTCAGCCCAATATTGCTGTAAAGTCACTCTAGAAGCCGCATACACTGTTTCGTCAGCCCAGCTAAAGCGTATTTCATCATCATAATTTAATTGACCAATAACATGCGAGTGCTTTGCTAAGCCTGCTTCACGTAAAATAGACAATACATCTTCTGTATCAGAATGATGC
>DRMA01000009.1 GCA_011375245.1 Thiothrix sp.
AGAAATAGGCTTTGTAGAAATAGTGAGTATAGGTAATAACGATAGTGGGCTGGTTAGTACTGCAAAAACGCCCAGACAACTCGCACAACATTCTGAATCACATGTCATATTCATCGAATGATCACAATTCATTATTGAGGTGGGAACCGCCGCAGTATCAGCATCAGCATCAGTTGTTGTACTCTTTTCCATTAAAGCTTGCATGTCACTAATAGACAGTGCTGATGACATCTTAGACGCACAGACACAAGAAAATCCCGCTGTGGGGAATAATGCATTGAGTGTGAGTAATAAAATTAAGATGCGGATCATAATATTAATGTAATGTATTTGAATATGTTTGTTATATACAGATAGAAAAAAAGTGAATAATAGCAGCATTCTATCATACTTTTTTAATAAGATGACGGGGGACAAACCTTGCTCCCCCATCATTCATTTTCTACGGTTACTTTAGCTTACTGGATGCGGAAGAAACCCATCATGCCTGCATCTTCATGCTCAAGGATATGACAATGGTACATGTAATCCCCTGTATTCACCGCTGGATCAAACTTACCGATGAAATTAACCGTCTCACCAGGTTGAACAAGTACGGTATCTTTCCAACCTAAATCAATACCTGTTGCTGCCACACCGTTACGATCAAGGATTTGCCATTGAATCGCATGTGCATGGAAAGGGTGTGCCATAGGTGAACGATTCTGAATAGACCAGATTTCGGTATCACCATCTGCAAGGGTTATTGTCTCATTGATAACATTCATATCGAAAGGTTGACCATTGATAACAAAGCTCATGCCTCCCCCCATACCACTACTCGTGTTTCCCATTCCCATGGTCATCACAAAGTTACGTGTTTTACTCGCATCAGTTGCGGCTAGACGCTGTGTGTTAATATCGGCATCAGCAGGCAAGTCAGTATAAAGCACGACATCATCGGTTACTGTCGTTGTCACATCAAAACGCATAATGTCCATCCGCATTCCATTGACAACCATGCCATTCATACCGCCGTTGCCCATGCCACTGCCATTACCCATGCCGCCCATGCCACCGCCATTACCCATGCCGCCCATGCCGCCGCCGTTACCCATGCCGCCCATACCCATCATTGGACTACCATTAAAGGCTTTACTGACCAGCATTAGTTTGCTATCAGCATGGTTACCAAAGTCGATAATAACCTCAGCACGTTCTGCTGCACCTAAGGTAATACTCTCAACCTCGACAGGCTGTGCTAATAAACCACCATCGGTACCAATAACCTTAAATTTTTCAAATGTCGTGCCGTCTTTTGTTAAGGCAAACTCATAACTCCGTGCATTTGAAGTATTGTAAAGTCTAAAACGGTATTGACGTGTCTCAACGTTTAACTGCGGTAATTCTGCACCATTAACAAGAATTTTGCTTCCAAGCATACCGTCATTGTCCATCTCATTAGCAGTACCATCTGCGTTCATCTTATAAAGCAGTTCACGTACACCATCAGTAACACCGTTGGCATCCGCATCCTCTTTAAAGCGACGATCTTGGATCAACACAGGAATATCATAACTATCGGCTGGGAGGTTTTTATCCGTTACTAATTGTTTGCTAATAGCATCATCTAATAAATAAACGCCTGCTAAGCCGTTATAAACCTGCTCACCTGTTTTCATATCAGGATGAGGGTGAAACCAAAGTGGTGCAGCAGGTTGCAACATCGGGAAGCTATACGTTTTTGACCCCCCCGCAGCAACAGGAAAATCAGGTCCACCATCTTGATCACCTGGAATTTTGAAACCATGCCAATGAATCGTCGTTTCATCAGTAAGATTGTTAACCAAATTTAAGGTCATCGTATCACCACGATTTGCTTTAATAACAGGTGGTAGTTGTAAACCGTTATAACGTAACATTGGTGTTGTCCAACTTTCACCAGGTGCTGTTACTGTCACATTAATATTAGGTGTTGCGGTTAACGTATAAGTCGCGGCATTGTCTGTTGCATTTCCATCTTCATCTGTTAGAACAGGAAGGTGATTAAAGCTTGGTAAGTTGGTGGCTGCAAGTTGCTCTATTGTCTTTGCGGCAGCTGCTGCATTAGCATCATTCAAGTTATCAAAATAACCTGTATCAAAACCAAGTTTTTCTAGCTCTGCTTTTTCAGCATCACTCAAGTCACCATTACCCAAACGCGTCAGTGTATTGTTTAACAATTTCGTGCGTGCAAGCCCATAGCTATTTTTTTGATCAGCGCCAAGTTCTTTAGTAGCGCCATCTTTATCGGTAATTGTAATAGCTGTTGTGCCATCCGCTTCTTTACCATCCAATGTACCATCTTCAAGATCCAAAGCGCGCTTATCAATAAGATCAAAAACTTGTACGGGTGAAAGATTTAACGTATTAGCCTCAATTGAAAAACTAATTGCTCTGTTTCGTGCTAATGCTTCGGCTTGATCAGCAGGTGTTCCAGCACTTAAATCTCCTATCATTAATAATGAGTCACCAGAAGTACCCTGTGCAGGATTGGTATCGTCAAGCAATTGTGCTTGGATAATTGCTTTTGCATCAGTGATCGCTACACTCGCTGTTTTGCCGTCAGCCAGCATTTTCTTCACTAGTTGAGCCATTAACGTTGTTTCTGGGGTCAATGCCATGACTTTGCCACCAGAAATAATTGTATTCAACTCATCAACCGTAAAAACGGTCATTAGCCCTTTGCCTGTTGGAGTGACTGGCTCATTAGTTGCCTCATCGGTATACGAGCCACCTATCGTTTCAATAAAGATAGCCGCACTACCATCTGTTGGTAGTGTGATTGCAGGAAACTCAAATTTCCCTGCACTACTATCGCTGGTTGCAATGATAGTGCCTGCTGCATCCGTCACGCGGGTAACAGCGCCATCAATAGGCCCTTTAAAGGCGCTACCAATAAGCGAGGTTGG
>DRMA01000010.1 GCA_011375245.1 Thiothrix sp.
ATGACTGAAACAACGTAGCCAATAAAGGCTGAGGCTAATCACCTATTCTGTCCGAAGACGTATCTCGAATCTCGCGACTCAAGCCCGCTCCTTTAGGGGCGGGTAGTTGACAAAGAATGACTGAGGAAAAACAACACAATAGCATAATACATAAGCAACCCTGCACTAAAAGTACATCCTCCAGCCCCCCTTCTTGCCATTAAATCATGCTCTTGTTATGATTCTTGTGCTTAATATCGCTCTACGAGCGATGCACTATCTATCCCTCCCCCTAAAGAGGAAGGACTTCCGTGCAAATTTCGTTAAAGCCTCAACAGAACTCTGGGCAATCATCTCTCAAAACGATACCATTAAGACCACACAATTATGAGTCAAAAACCAATTTACACGATGCGCTCTGGCCAAATAGAGGCTGAACAGGCAAGCGCATCTTACTTAAATACTCTCTATCCAAACGCTTTATTAGAACCCCATCGAGGCCTCAATATACGCGAGTTTTGGCATGTTATTGTACGTAATCGAAAAATACTTGGGTTGATCACCCTACTTGCACTGTTTACTGCACTCATTATCTCACTACTAATGAAGCCTGTTTATAGGGCAAGTACAACCATACAAATAGAAAGACCCTCTACTGCTGTCGTTGATGTTGTACTTGATCCCAACACCCGACGTAATGAAAAAGACTTCTGGCAAACACAAATACAACTCCTACAAAGCCGAACACTGGCAAGCAATGTTATTACCAAATTAGGTATAAAAGCACTCTTTACTTCCCCGCCTAAATTTCTTGCCTCATTACGTTCAGATCCTCCAACAGCTGAAACAACCTTTCTTAAAGGATTAAGTATAGAACCACTAAACAATTCACAACTCATTATGATTCATTATGAATCAAATGATAAAGAACTTGCAGCACGTATTGTTAACAGCATCGCAGAAACCTATATTCAAAGTAGTTTAGAACGACAACTTAATACGGCTACATCAACCCAAACTTTCTTGGAAAAACAAAAGGATCTCATAAAACAACGCCTAACTGAATCAGAAATCGCACTAGACAAATATGCCCATGAACATAAAATTATCGAACTTGATGATAGCTTCACCACAGAAACACACCATCTAGAAAAAATGGCCTATGCCGTTGCTGAAGCAGAAAAAATCAGTGTTGATTTTGAAATGCAACTCAAGCAACTCGCCTCGTCAAACAATCTTGAACTCCCTCAAGTAAAAACGCTAGTTCAAAAATTAAAACAGCTTGAAACTCGTTACCAACAAAAGAAGGAACGTTATGGGATTGATAGCAAATCAGCAAAAAAAATCAACGTAAAAATTGAACGCATACGGGGAGAAATCAGTATAAAGCTCGAAGCCCATCAGGCTATCATTCAAAGGCGTTATGACAAGGCTAAACAACATGAAAATAACTTACGTGAACGCTTAACAAGATTACAAAACCGCTCCATTGATCAGCAAAGTAAAACACATACTTATCAAGTGCTAAAAAAAGAAGTCATATCCAATCAAATGAGCTATCAAAACTTATTAGACCGCATTAAAGATGTTAGTATTGTGGGTGGTCTTGACACTAATAACATTAGTATTGTTGATAGCGCAGTGATACCCCATAAAAAGTTTAAACCAAATTTAAAAACTAATTTAATGCTTGGTACGCTAATGGGATTGTTATTTGGACTTGCCTTTATATTCCTTCGCGAATTTATGGATGACAGCATAAAAAGCACTGAAGAACTAGAAAAACTCACTCAGTTACCCATGCTTGGTGTAATACCTGTATTAAAAGATCGTGATAATAGTGTTCTTGCCCAACAACTGATTACAGAGCCTAACTCACATATTTCCGAAGCCATTCGCTCACTGCGCACTTCTTTAAGCTTTTCAACCGCCGAAGGCGCACCAGAAATACTTTGTTTAACGAGTTCAGTAGCAGGAGAAGGAAAAACAAGCATCGCAATCAACCTTGCCATTAGTTATGCACTAGCAGGAGAAAACGTATTACTTATTGATGCTGATTTAAGAAACCCTACGGTTGATCGTTTGTTAAAACTCGACAATCGTGTTGGTCTAAGCAATCTTCTCTTAGGACAAAATAACCTACAAGACGTTATCCTTAATACCAGTGTAACCAATCTCCATGTATTAAATGCAGGCCCCTTACCAGTTGATCCCGTTGAATTACTTTCGAATAGTATGATGAAGCAACTCCTCAAAAAATGCGCTGATCACTATGACCGAGTATTGATTGATAGTCCTCCCGTATTGGGGCTTGCTGATGCACTGATATTATCTAACCTTGCTGATGCAACCCTGTTAGTTATCCATGCAGAAGCAACAGGTAAAGAAGCCATTAGCACAAGCCTCAAACGTTTAAGACAAACTCATGGTTATGTTTTAGGCACACTCATGAATCAAGTGTCTGAAATGGGTGCTAGTTACGCCTATCGACATTATGGGACAAAGAAAAATCCCACGCCCTCTCTCCATAACGGTCAGCAAAAAACACCGCACGCAGAACCAGAAAGCAATATATTTAAAGGCAGAATGCCCTAATCCCATAAGCCTAAAATCAGGTGACACAAACACAACAACTTAACACGTTGTTATGTTTGTGTTGTTACCCCGCCTTATGACTCCCCACTGCATCCCATTCAAAACTTAACAAACCCAACAAAATTAATCCTGTCCCCAGAAAAACAGAGGTCGTCAGTACTTCATTATTCAAAAAATGTCCCAACACTAACGCTGTTACAGGTGTAACCAATGTAATTAATGCCACACGCGATGCTTCAACTTGTGTCAGCAAATAGTAATACAACGAAAAACCAACAACAGACCCCATCACCGCCAAATAAAAAATAGAAGCCAAAGCACGTTGTGGAATAATCACTGGCCAGACACCATCAACCAACCACCACGTCAACCAAAATAGTGGTACAGCAACCACTAAGCCTCCTACCGTCATCGCAAGACCTTGTATACCCGCATCAATTTTCTTAATCCATACTGCTGTACTCGTTTGCCCAACGACAGCTATCAATACCAAACTAACTCCCATACCTGCAAATTCACCAAGCTTCACACCATAAAGAAAAATAACCGCTAAACCAGTAATACCTAATACCAGCCCAATAAAACGATGTAGTACAAAAATATTCTCACCAATAAAGAATGTAGCCCATACTCCCGTAAAGATAGGCGATAACCCCCAAAGCACTGAGATCCATCCTGATGGGATATATAAAGCAGCCCAGTAAGTACCCATCATTGCAATAAAAATACCGATTCCAGAAACCAGATGCGTCCATAATGCCTTACGATGTAATGGGAATGGTTGACGTAAAAGCCACATAACAAGTGCAGCAAGACATACACCAATTAACATACGACTACTCACACCAAATAAAAACCCCACTCCTTCAGTACTCCATTGAATCCCTAAAGGGGTGGTAGACCAAATCATAATAACGCAAACAAAAGCCAGTGGAACTGGCAGTGAAACAGGCACAACTATAACTCCTTTTTAAATGCATCCAACATAGCGATGCGCTATGTGAATGCGACCAAACGAAAAAAGCCTCAGGGTGTTAAACCTGAGGCTTTTTGAAAAATTCCAAATGATAATGAATAGCGTTGTATTTATCACATAATTTCAAGCACACAGGCAAAACGATAGCGCATCATTCGGCGCTGCCATTTTGCAAAAATAAGATGTATGAGTGTAATAAACATGGCACAGGATTCTGAACCTAAAGATAAGCTTATGCAAGCAATAATTTCACGTCTCAGATAAGCAAAACACAGAACAAGCCTTACCGCAGTTAATCATTACAAATTACGAAAAGCTTGCGTATAATCGCCCCTCACTTATTTCAATCTTCATATTCAATTAATAAAAAGGAATGTTATATGAGACCTAGCGGCAGAGCACTTGATCAACTACGACCCGTTACCTTTACACGTCATTATACCAAACATGCAGAAGGCTCCGTATTAGTTGAGTTTGGTGATACCAAAGTGCTTTGTACAGCCAGTATCAGTGATAAAGTTCCTCCCTTTTTACGCAAAACAAACTCAGGTTGGGTAACCGCCGAATACGGCATGCTCCCCCGTTCTACAGGTTCTCGTATGGGGCGCGAGGCTGCTCGTGGTAAACAAAGTGGTCGCACCATAGAAATCCAACGTCTTATAGGACGTTCCTTACGTGCCTGTATTGATATGAAAAAACTAGGTGAACGTCAAATCACGATTGACTGTGATGTTATTCAAGCTGATGGTGGTACGCGTACTGCTTCTATCAGTGGTGGCTATGTTGCTCTACATGATGCAATCACGACATTACTCAAAGAAGAAAAAATAAAATCCAACCCACTATATGCACAAATTGCTTCTGTATCCGTTGGCATCTATGAAGGTAATGCGGTACTTGATCTTGATTACCCTGAAGATTCCAATGCTGAAACAGATATGAATATCATTATGAATGAAGCTGGGCAATTTATTGAAGTACAAGGCACAGCAGAAGGCCAAGCCTTTAATCGTGAAGAAATGAATCAAATGCTACAACTTGCTGACAAAGGTATTAAAGAAATTATTGCATTACAAAATAAGGTCTTACATACATGAATACACCTACTACAGTTATCCTTGCCAGCAGCAATTCTGGCAAACTAAACGAATTTAATCGCCTATTAAAAAATGCTTATATCAACGTTGTACAACAATCTGATTATAATGTACCTGATGCCATTGAAGATGGTCTAACCTTTGTTGAAAATGCAATTATTAAAGCGCGAAATGCCGCTCAACATACAGGCTTGCCTGCCTTTGCTGATGATTCAGGCATTGAAGTTGATGCATTAAATGGACAGCCTGGCATCTATTCAGCACGCTATGCAGGTGAGCATGGTAATGATCAAGCGAATAACGATAAATTACTTGCTGAAATGAAAGACATACCTGAAGCCAAAAGAACAGCTCGTTTTCGCTGCTGTATCGTTTATATGCGTCATGCAGAAGATCCCTCTCCCATTATTGCGGATGCCAGCTGGGAGGGTCAGCTATTATTTGAAGCGTCAGGTAAAAATGGTTTTGGTTATGATCCCTTGTTTTATGTACCCACCCACGCCTGTAGTTCAGCCGAACTTGATCCTGACACCAAAAATGCAATCAGCCATCGAGGTTTAGCGCTGCAAGAAATGTTGCATAAATTAATCAGCTCAAATTCATAGCAAAAAAAATAGTAGAAAAAATGAAAATATTTAATACGCTTTGGTTAGGCGCAAGAGCCACTTTATTTTGGATTGGCTTTGCCATTAGTAACATTTTCTATGGGCTTAGCACTCCCGTTTTACTCCTGTTACCCACTAAAATAAGTTATAAAATTCTGATGACATGGGGACCTATAAACGCATGGTGGCTAAAAGTCAGTTGTGGTGTTAAATATCGTATTAAAAACCCTGAAAATATTAATAAGAAGCATCCCCATATAGTGCTTGCCAACCATCAATCAACATGGGAAACAATGGTAATACCTGCCCTTATTCCACCTTTTGCTTGGGTACTCAAAAAAGAACTCTTTCGCATCCCTTTTTTTGGTTGGGCACTAAAAATTGCTGATCCCATTGCGATTGACCGTGTAGCAGGTCGCTTATCCATACAACAAATAAGAGCGCAAGGCAAAGCCAAACTTGATGCAGGATTTTGGGTTTGCATTTTTCCTGAAGGCACACGTGTTATGCCAGGTAAAAAAGAGCGTTATAAAAAAGGTGGTGCTATTTTGGCTTCTTATACAGGCTGCCCTATCATTCCTATTGCCCATAACGCAGGAGAAAGCTGGCCAAGACATAGTTTTATTAAAAAACCAGGGACAATTACGGTTAGCATTGGTCCCGTAATAAAAACCAAAGGACGCAAATCCATTGCAATCATTAAAGACGTTGAACGGTGGATAGAAGCAGAAAAAAAGGAACTACCTCCCATTAACCCAAAAAACTAATAATCAATGAGATAGACAGGTGCTTCACTAACAATG
>DRMA01000011.1 GCA_011375245.1 Thiothrix sp.
GCACATCTTGTTGTAACAGGGTGTTATGCTTCATTGAACCAAGATGATGTAGCTGCAACATTGGGGGTTGATCTCGTCGTTTCTAACGCAGAAAAAGATCAACTTGCTGCCATTGTTAGTGATAAATTTGCGATTAAAACCATGCCATTGATTGCAATGGAACCAGAGCAAACTTCATTGTTTATTAGAGGGAGGCATCGGGCTTTTATCAAAATTCAGGATGGTTGTCGTTATCGTTGTACCTACTGTATTGTCACCGTTGCTCGTGGTGAAGAGCGAAGTCGTTCTAAAGTTGAAATTATTAATGAAATTAATGATTTATATCAACAAGGTTTACAAGAAGTTGTTTTAACTGGGGTGCATGTTGGTGGTTATGGAAGTGATCTAAATAGCTCTTTGTATCAGTTGGTCACCCATATTTTAGCAGAGACTGATATACCACGGATTCGTTTTGCGTCTGTGGAACCTTGGGATCTTCCACCTTCTTTTTTTGCTTTATTTGAAAATCCACGTTTAATGCCACATATGCATTTACCTATTCAAAGCGGTGTTGATTCGGTGCTGCGTCGTATGTCGCGCCGTTGCAAAACAGCGGAATTTACTACTTTAGTGCAGCAAATTCGGCAAGTAGTGCCACATTTTAATGTAACAACCGATATTATTGTTGGTTTTCCAGGAGAAACAGAGGCAGAGTGGCAACAGACATTAGAATATGTGGAATCTGTAGGTTTTGGGCATTTACATGTTTTTCCTTTTTCGCCTCGAAAAGGAACAAAAGCGGCGAGTTTAGCTAATCCTATTGCTAAGCCAATTAAAAAACAACGAAGTGTTGAAATGCGTGCATTAGGTGATCGTTTGAGACAAACTTTTTACGAACAGCATATAGGAACAACTGCTGATGTGTTGTGGGAGCGCGTGCAAAAAAATGATGTTGGGCAATTTCTTGTGTCGGGGTATAGTCCTAATTACCTTAAGGTGCAAGTTGTTGTGCCCTCTGTTGACTACGAAAATACGATTGAAGCGATAACGTTTTCACATTATATTAATGATTCGGTTGCACTATCAGGTACAGTCAACTACTCACCCTTAAAGGGGCGAGCTTGCAAAAGCTCAGTTGACTAGGCTCAGTCCTTTGGGACTCCGTTATTCATGTTATGGTACGTTAGGATGTACGCTCAAGCCCTGTCCATTACCGCTTGAACTCTAAGCAATTCTGCCGAGTAGGGATAGTGAGTCAGCCCAACAAGCATGAATGACATTGCCGAAAAAAATAGCGAATAGGTTTGTCAGGGTGTTGTACACCATTATAATAATTATGATATTACAAAGTTAAGTGAGTTCTATGTCTTTATTCTCCAAGCTGTTTGTGTGCCTTTTTCCCCTTGTCTTTCTTTTTGGTTGTGGTAGTGGCAGTGCGCCTAAGGATATTGCAGAGCAATTTTGGTCATTTGCACAAGAAAAAGAATTGGATCAGGCTAAATATTATGTGAGTTGGGAGACTGCCTCATACCTTAAATATATTGCTGATGACAAATTTAAGATTGCGCATGTTGATTTAGGGAAAATGACTGAGCAAGCAGAACGTGTTGAAATTGATACCGTTATTGTATTGATAAGAAAACAAGATGATAATATTCGCATCCCGACAAAGACAGTGCTGATTAAAACAGAAAATGTTTGGCGTATTCAATTACAAGAAACATTGACAGGGATTATAAAACAGACGGTTAATGAAGCGGCAGGACAGTTTAATCAAATGCTTTCTAATGGGTTAAACGAGCTTGATAAGGTACTTAGTGAATCAGTTGATAGTATGTCACATTCTCTGGAACAAGGTGCTAAAGAACTTAGTAATACATTGGATGCATTGAAAAAAGACCTAAATGCATCACGTAAATAACTTAGTGCTTTTTCGTTATTATAGTGGTTTATTTAAACAAATTGTTTATTAAATAGTGTGTTCTTTATGAGTAACTTAGCAGATGAACCTGTTAAATTGACTTATATTAATGCTGTAAAAATAGAGAAATAACTTAACTAATCCTTTATTTGTTATATAATTGGGTAATAGTTATTACATATCACTTTAACCTGACTTGCTCAATATACTCTGCTTAATACCTTGTGAGATATTGGTAAAATTACTTATTCTAAAAATACACCTTCCTGTTAGTGGTCGTGTAACACATAAATAAGTTATCAATATTACAGATTGTTATTGATGGTAGTTATATAGACTTCAAGTCTAACTCTATAAAAGGCATTCCCCGTGGCTGCAACTAAGTTAAATAAGTTAAAACGTGTTAGTTTACAACAAACTAGCGTTCTTTTTTTCTCTGGCATCTCTGCCATTGTGTTTCTATCTCTGTTGACCTATAACCGTACCGATTGTGGTATTTTTAGGCATGATACTCATTGTGAATTTACAAATAAAGCAGGTCGAGTTGGTGCTTATTTGGCCGAATTTCTTTTTAGTGCGTTTGGTTATCTATCTTATCTAATTCCTATTGCTCTACTGATTGTGGGAGTGGTGTTGTTTCGTTTTCCACAAATGACAAATCCACATAATCCCCGTGGTGGTATCAATGCTGTACTTGCGGTGGCAGGCATGCTTGCTGCGTTGGTGGCAGGTAGTGGGTTAAGTACCATTCTTTTTCCTTTTGCTGAATTGACTCATAGCGGTGGTGGTCTTATTGGTGTTATGGCTGCACGGTTTGCACGTAGTATTTTTGGTGATTATGGTTCTACACTGATTCTTCTGTCGATGTTTTTTGCAGGTGTAACATTGATGGCTGATATTAAATGGGGGGGGGTCGTTGAATATATTGGTGATAAGGTATTAGATATTGGTCAAAAAATATTAAATGTCTTTGATCGTCTTGGTGGTGATGGGCCGCAGGTGGCTACAGAAGGTGTTGATAATGCTGAATTGAAGAAAACGAAAGCTGATGCTGCGAATAAAGGTGTTGATCTTAAAGAAATAGGTTCTAAAGGTTCGGCGATGTTTGCAACTGCTGGTGCAGGTATTTCAGGTTTATGGAATAAAGTGCAAGGTAAATGGTTTCCTTCTCCTAAAACAGAGAGTTCTGATGAAGACCCCGATTTCTTAATGGAAAGTGCTAAAGAGACTACAAATCCACATGTTCCTCAAGCACAAAAAAACGATATAATTCTTACGAATACCGAGGATGCAGGGCTATCTATGTCTGCACCCACACCATCTGTACCCAAAAATGCTAAAGATGATGTGGAAGAAAAGAAGGAAGAGGTAAAAGTAGTTGCTGCTCCTGCTCCATCAGCGGGTATTATTAAGCGGACATTAGCCAAACCATTAAATAAATCTGTTTCACTTCCTCCTTTATCATTGCTTGATTCGCCGCCTGAAGGACAAGGTCAATATGATGAAGAGCAATTAGCAAGTTTAGCAGACAAGATTGTTGAAGCGCTTGGGCACTATGGTGTGCGTGGTGTTGAAGTCAAAGATAAGCATCCAGGTCCTGTGGTGACTCGTTTTGAATTACAACTTAATGCAGGAACGAAAGTAAGTAAGGTAAGTGGTCTTGCTAAAGATCTCGCCCGTAATTTGGGGGTACACAGCGTTCGTATTGTTGAAGTCATTTCTGGTAAAACAACCATTGGCATTGAGGTTCCCAATGATCGTCGTGAGATAGTGACAATGGGAAGTGTTTTGGAATCAACACAATTTAATGATGCACCTTCCGCACTGACTTTAGCTTTGGGTAAAGATATTGGTGGCACACCTGTCGTTGCTAATTTAGGTAAAATGCCGCATTTACTCGTAGCGGGTACAACAGGTGCTGGTAAATCGGTTGCTGTTAATGCAATGCTAGTGAGCATGCTTTACAAGGCAACGGCCGATGAGGTGCGTTTAATTTTGATTGACCCTAAGATGCTAGAGCTTAGTATCTATGAAGATATCCCGCATTTGTTAACACCTGTTGTAACGGATATGAAAAATGCAGCTAATGCGTTACGTTGGTGTGTTGCAGAGATGGAGCGACGTTATTTGCTCATGTCAAAACTTAAGGTGAGAAGTTTAGCGAGTTACAATCAAAAGGTTCAAGAGGCCATTGATGCAGGTAATCCAATTATGGATCCACTGCACGATCCTAGTAAAGCACTTGATCCCATCCCTAAAGCATTAGAGACTTTGCCAAACATTGTTATTGTGGTTGATGAGTTTGCCGACATGATTATGGTTGTTGGCAAGAAAGTAGAAGAATTGATTGCACGTATTGCACAAAAAGCACGTGCTGCGGGTATGCACTTGATTCTTGCGACACAACGCCCTTCAGTGGATGTGATTACTGGATTGATAAAAGCTAATATTCCAAGTCGTATTGCCTTTAATGTTTCGACAAAGGTTGATTCACGTACGATTCTCGATCAGGGGGGGGCAGAACAATTGCTCGGCCAAGGGGATATGTTATTTTTGCCTGCGGGTACTTCAATGCCAAAACGCATACATGGTGCTTTTGTTAGTGATGAAGAAGTGGAAGAAGTGGTTAATTTTGTTAGAACACAAGGGGAACCTGCTTATATAGATGAGGTCATAAAAGACGCTCCAAGTGGTGCGACTGGCATTCCTGGTCTTGAGCCACTTTCTTCAAAAGAATCTGAAATAGATCCACTGTATGATGAAGCTGTTGTTATCGTCACAGAATCGCGTAGAGCCTCTATCTCTTATTTACAGCGTCGCTTGAAGGTAGGTTATAACCGTGCAGCAACAATGATTGAAAGTATGGAGGAAGCAGGTGTAGTAAGTGCTGTACAAGGCAATGGATCGCGTGAAGTGATTGCACCTCCTCCTGTGGCAGATTAGTTTTATCAGTGCCGATGATTGGCATTCTATAGTAGGACAATTAAGGGACAAGGATATTAATAATATCTTTGTCCCTAAGCAATTTAGGAAATAATAAATGAAAAAATTGTTGATCATGACTTTATTAATGTTAGTAGCTCCAATCGCAAATACGGCATTAGCAATATCAGATGCACGTACACATTTGAATCGGTTCTTTGGTGATGTTAATAGTATGCAAGGATCATTTACTCAGCAGGTTTATAGTAAAAAAAGTGTGGTGATAGATACCGCCAAAGGTCAGTTGTTTTTAACGCGACCTGGAAAATTTCGCTGGGTATATGTGAGTCCTGAGCCACAACAAATTATTTCTGATGGTCGAAATGTTTGGATTTATGATCAGGATCTTGATCAAGTGACTGTAAAACCACTAACTAAGGCAATGGAAAGCACACCAGCTGCTATTCTTATGCACAAGAGTGTGCCTGATAAGTATTTTAAGATTACTGAAATGGATGATAAAACAAGTGGTTGGGATTGGTTTTATTTAAAACCAAAACAAAAAAGTTCTGATTTCCGTGCACTTCAATTAGCGATGGATAAAGTAGGTGTGCTGAAACAAATGGTGTTGTATGACCATATTGGTCAAAAAACGGTAATTACCTTTAATGCTAGGGAAAATGTACGCATTAGTGATAGTCAGTTTACCTTTAAACCGCCTGTTGGTGTTGATGTGATTGGTCAGCCTATTTAAGTTTAAGTATTTTGCGTTTAAGTTATATCGTCCACTCGCTGATAGAATGCGCCCACGTTGTCTCTTGATGATTGCGCTGGGAAACAGCAGTGTATAGGGGGTAGGGGTAGCGTACCTTCCTGTGGAGCGTGGTTTGGAAGTGCAAATCCAGCAAAAATTGGTATGCTTGAGAAGTTTGGATAAAAAATGACGCGCATTTTTTATTTTTTGATAGGTAGCCATCTGCCTGAGAAATAGCCCTCTAAAGGTTGAAAGCGTGTTTTGTAGTTCATTTTAGGGCAGTCTTTTATCCAATAACCAGGATAAACAAAGTCGATGTTATTTTTTTTTGCATGGCTAACTTGCCAAAGTACGGCAAAGGTACCAAGGCTGCGTTTGCTTTCTTCTGGATGGAAAAAAGTGTAGACCGATGATAAACCATTCTCAAGTATATCGACAACAGCAACCCCTAGTAGTCGCGAGTCTTGATTGTTTGCTTTTTCATAAAACTCAATGTAGTGGACATCGCACCAGTCAGCCTCAAAAAAATCTTCAATATTGCTTGTATCATTATTCTCATGTCGGTTGAGTAAATAGCTTTCATAAAGTGGAATATAACTGGATTTAAACCCCGTGGTGTTGATGATGACAGAGAGGTCATTATTATTTTTTAAATTCCGTCGTTGGCTACGACTTGGGGTGAAATTTTTGACTAAAATTCGACTTGAAATACATTCTTTGCATTGCCCACATTCTGGTTTATAAACTTGTGAGCCACTGCGGCGAAAGCCCATTTGGATTAAGTTTGAATAAAGTGTGGTATTAAGCGAAAAATTAGGATCTACTACATAATTGCGTGCAATGTGTCCAGATAGGTAGGAGCAAGGGTATTGTGGTGTTGAAAATAGTTTTAGTTCTTGATCTGATTTCATAACAGGATGTCGAAATTTGGTATGGGGGAACTATACTACGATTTTATTTATTGTATTTCATTTTGCTGTTTAAGCTGTCGCTAGCGGTGACGACAGCTATGATTTTCTATTGCTGGCTGGTAATAAAATTATAAATAGAACCAAAAGGGACATGACCCTGTTGTACAGCAACGAGTGTTCCTCTTGGGTCAAAAATCAAGTAAGTAGGGGTGCCTGTTAGCTTTTCATCAGCAGCTTGTAAAAGATAGTTATTAAATTCTTGTGTGTTGGTAAGAATAGTTGGGAAATTTACCCGATGTTTTGTCACAAACTGTTGTGCCCTTTGTTTATTGCCATCTAACGATATGCCAATAACCTTTGTATTAGGGAAGCGTGGAACATTTTTAACAAACTCAGGCATTTCTTTGTTGCAAATAGCACAGCTTGATATCCATGCTTGCATAATAGTCCAATGCCCTTTGCCTGTATAGGCCGCAATGCTCGTTGGAGCATTTGTATTCAAGTTCGTCATTGCTAAACTTGTATTACTGATAAGTAAAGTGAATAGTAAAACAGAAAGGATGGATAAATACTGTTGTGCTTTAGACATTAATAATCTCATTGGGATATTTTGAAGTGTTGTGAATAATAGTGTTTCTTTTTTGTTTTCAGCAAAAAAAGCATAAGCAGATGGGAAGTGTCTTCTATCTTAAATTATGCAGAAACTTAATGACCATATCACTGCGTAAATTTACCTTAGCTGAATAGGTTTGTATGTTAATAAAGCCTAATATTTCTTATAAAGCTCAGCTTCGATGTTTGGTATAAAAATAATTTTTTTTATATATATTATTTTTATACCAAATAAAGTGTATTAGTTATATGCAAGCTATACGACTACTGATGGCGATTCTCGTTGAGTAATCTCTTTTATTTTAGCGATTTTCAGTGCGATATTGATGAGGTCTTTTAGCGTTTCTTGTGTTTCTAAATCATGTTTATTGAAGTCTTCTTCATAGCGTTCAATATAGATACGTAAGGTAGCCCCCTCTGTTCCTGTACCAGAGAGGCGGTAAATAATGCGCGAGCCATTGCCAAAAATAATACGAATGCCTTGATTTTCACTTGCAGAGTAATCAATGGGGTCATAATAGACAAAATTATCGGCTTTTTCTATGCGTTGACCATTGAATGCAGTGCCAGGTAGCAAAGCAAGGCTATCAGTAAGGTGTTTCATAACTTGTTCTGCTTTTTCAACAGGGAGTTTTTCGTAGTCATGCCGTGAGTAGTAATTTCTACCAAACTTTGCCCAATGCTGTCTAACAATATATTCAACAGAATCACGCTTTACTGCAATGAGATTTAGCCAAAATAGTACAGCCCATAAACCATCTTTTTCACGAATATGATTTGCACCAGTACCAAAACTTTCTTCACCACAAAGTGTAATTTTGTCGTTGTCGAGTAAGTTGCCAAAAAACTTCCAACCTGTAGGGGTTTCATAACAGGGAATTCCTAGTTTTTTAGCGACTTTATCGATGGCTTGACTAGTTGGCATGGAACGAGCGACACCTTTAAGTCCTTTTTCATAAGCAGGAATTTTTGTCGCATTAGCCGCGAGAATAGCTAAACTATCACTGGGGTTAACAAAGAAATAATCACCTAATATCATATGTCTATCACCATCACCATCGGATGCTGCTCCAAAATCAGGGGCATTTGTTTTAGCATACATTTTGCTAACAAGTTGTTTTGCATTGGTCAAGCTAGGGTCAGGATGTTTGCCACCAAAATTGACCAAAGGTTGTTCATTAAGCAAGGCATTGCTAGAAACACCAAGGCGTTTTATAAGGATTTCTTTTGCATAAGGACCTGTAACAGCATGCATCGCATCATAACACATTGAGAAATCATCGGAATTTATAAGGGCTTTTATTTTGGCAAAGTCAAAAAGGCTTTCCATTAGATCTGCATAGTCTGTGACGGGATCAATAACCTCTACGTGCATTGTTGCAAACTCAAAACCTCCCACTTTATTTATTGGTAGTGGTGTATCTTGTACTGGAATCATTTTGTATTCGCTGATAGTTTGAGATACTTTAAATATTTCATTCGTTAATTTTTCAGGTGCAGGACCACCGTTATTTATATTGAATTTAACGCCAAAATCACCACTAGGCCCACCAGGATTGTGGCTTGCTGTGAGTAAAATACCTCCTAGCGCATCATATTTACGAATGATATTCGACATTGCAGGTGTTGATAAAATCCCATTTTGTCCAAGCAGCACCTTTTTAATACCATTGGCGGCGGCCATTCTTAAAATAATATGAATAGCTTCTCGGTTAAAAAAACGCCCATCACCACCTAGTACAATGGTTGAACCTTCAAGATTATCAAGGCAGTTAAAGATGGATTGAATGAAGTTTTGTAAATAATTGTCAGACCGAAAATGTTTAACGCTCTTGCGTAAGCCAGAGGTACCTGGTTTTTGGTCTTGGAAGGGGTGTGTCTTAATGATATTGCTATCCATAGTAACGTTTCTTCAAATAAGTTCAAGAGGGATGGAGTTAAGTAGCCATTTAATCGTTTTAGGTTGCTTTGATAACGAAAAAAGGTGTTGTGTAGTATGATAGAAAGTATATCAACTTACTAGAAATACTAAAAATGATTGGCAATACCTTTTTTCATAAGGGAATACAGACGATATGAATACGATGAGAGTTTAAAAAATAGCACTATGTTTATTAAAGAAAAATATCCTGCATTATCATCACCTACGCCACATACGTTTGCAGATTTAATGGAAATGTATGAAGCGAACTATATACGTCTTCGTTTACTGTGCGGTGATATAAAGCAGTTGCCTGACCAATGTGTTTCATTGGTTGAGGGTGCTGTGCCTGTTGAGTTGACAGTACAGGCAAGAGCGAAACACACTACGCATATTATGTTGACGTATTGCTTTGATTATTTAAACAAGGACGTTGTAAAACGTCCTGATTTAAAAATTCGTGTTTATCATGATGCACGCCAAGCAGAAGTCATTAGTCGGCAGTGTAATATTACAGGAGCAACGCTTCGACCTTGGGAGAGAGATGTAGATAGTTTATTGTTATGTCGCTGGCGTTTAAACCGCTTTCTTTATAAATGGGTTGGTTATTTGCATCGACAAGGACATAATTTTTCTAAATAATTTGTTATTTTTCGCCAATTTTTCCTTCAGTGCCCGCCAATAGTTGCTGGATATTTGTTTTATGTTTCCAGAAGATTAGTAGTGTGATAAAAAGCATTCCGAAGGTAATTGTTCTGTCTTGCATGAGGAAATAGAAAATAGCAGGGGCGAATAATGTTGATATCAATGCAGCTGATGATGATATTTTTAATAATTTTGCACAAAAAAGCCAAATAAACACGATGCTTAATGCTGCGATACTATTGATTGCAGTGTAGACCCCAATGGCTGTTGCTACACCTTTTCCTCCTTTAAATTGATAGTAAAGTGGGTAGATATGCCCTAAAAAAGCAGCAATGCCGACTAGCATAACTATACTGTTGTTCAATCCAACTAATTTACTCAATAAGACAGGAAGTAGCCCTTTGAGAACATCGCCTACTAGCGTTATGATGGCCGCTTTTTTATTGCCTAGTCGAAGTACATTGGTTGCGCCTGGGTTTTTTGAGCCAATGCTACGTGGGTCGTCTAACCCCATTACTTTACAAGTAATAATAGCACTAGAAAGTGAACCAATAAGATAAGCAGAAATTATGAAAATAAAAGTAAGAGTGTCGATGGGCATGGTGAATGTCGTTATGAGTGAAGGTAAAATGCTATCCGAATTATGTCAAATGTATATCAAATTTTATCAATTGGAATATTGTCATTGAATAACCTATTTATAAATATTGCAGGGCAGGGCGAACCCTTACTTGTGCTGCATGGTTGGGGGATGAATCATACCATTTGGTTGCCAGTAAAACAGATATTGGAAGAAAATTATACGGTTACATGGCTTGATCTGCCTGGTCATGGGCAAAATAAAGCCTATGAAGCCGATAACTTAGAACAAATGGTTGCCGCTGTACATGATGTTTGTGATAGGGGAACGCATGTGATGGGTTGGTCTTTAGGTGGCTTGATTGCACAGCGTTTGGCTTATTTGTATCCTGCTGAGATAAAATCACTCATTTTAGTGGCAACAACTCCTTCTTTTGTACAAAGAGCAACATGGAGTCATGCAATGGTAGATAGCGTGTTAGATACCTTTGTTGCTAATCTAGAAGAGGATTATGCCATGACATTAAAGCGTTTTTTATCATTACAGTTTATGGGGGTAAAAGATATGCAACCCACGCTTAAATTATTGCGTGAGGCTATTGTAGCAACAGCACCTACAATAGCTGCTTTAAGAGCAGGGCTGCGCATATTGAAAGAAACAGATCTTCGGCAGCAACTATGTACATTTCATAAAAGACTCTGGATATTGGGGGAAATGGATCGTTTAGTACCACGCCAACTTGCTATAGACTTGTTAGCGATGAATGCTGATGATCAGTTACACATCATAAAAGGTGCGGGTCATGCGCCTTTTGTTTCACATCCCGATATTTTTGCCCATCATGTTACTGAGTTTTTAAGTCATGTCAGATCGTAAGTTAATCCATTTAGATATGAAAAAGCGCCGAAGAGGCTTTGAACGTGCGGCGAATAGTTATGATAAAGCGGCTGTATTACAACGAGAGATTGGAGATCGACTAGAGTCTCGTCTTGATTATGTCAAACTTGAGCCTAGTGCTGTTTTAGATTTAGGTTGTGGTACAGGTTATATCAGTGAAAAATTGATGCAGCGTTATACGAAAGCACAGATTTTTGCCACTGATATTGCACTTAATATGTTAAATAAAACGGTTGAAAAAGGGGGGTGGTTTCGTAAGCCACACATCTTGTGTAGTGAAGCAGAATGTTTGCCGTTTAGCGATGATAGTTTTGATTTGGTTATTTCTAATTTAATGTTGCAATGGTGTGATGATTTACCCCATGTTTTTACGGGTGTTAATCGTATCTTAAAACCTGATAGTTTATTTAGTTTTACCAGTTTTGGTCCTGATACCTTAAGAGAGTTACGTGAAAGTTGGCAATGTGTTGATGATCATCCACATACCAATCCTTTTATAGATATGCATGATGTGGGAGATGCCTTGATGCAGGCGGGTTTCCAGCAGCCTGTACTTGATATGGAAATGATCACTGTTCATTATCCAAGCTTACGTGCATTAATGATGGATTTGAAAAACATTGGAGCGAGCAATGCAACATTGGAGCGTCAGCGGGGTTTAACAGGTAAGGAAACATTGGAGCGTTTAGAAAAAGCTTATCAACCTTTTCGGTTGAGTGATGGTTTGTATCCATTGAGTTATGAGGTTGTGTATGGTCATGCATGGTCATCAGCAGGGATTGCTATTGCTGA
>DRMA01000012.1 GCA_011375245.1 Thiothrix sp.
GTAGGTAGTGGTTTTACCCTAACCTTTTGTTGCCATAGCCTTTGTATAGTTTGTGTATTTTGTAGGGTATTCAGACTGCTATAAAAGACCACTTTCCCCTTACCTTTATGTTGTGTTAAATGGTGGTTTTGTTTTAGCATACGTCGTAATTGTAGGGCAACAGGCTTTCCAGTTTCCAAGATCGGTATTGCTTCCCCTGCAATATCTCGAATAGGTTTTAATAAAAAAGGGTAGTGAGTACACCCTAATACTAAAGTATCGATGTGCTGGTCAAGTAAGGGTTGCGTGTAGCTTTTGAGAAGTTGCAGGTCTGTTCTTGTATATATATGACTTGTTTCGACAATTTCCATTAGACCAGGACACGCTTGAGTGAGTACAGTAACCCCCTGAGCATAATGTTGAATCAGTTGTTGTACACGTTGGCTTTGTAGGGTGCGATGTGTAGCAAGTACACCAATGATTTTATTTTTGCTAAGTGTTGCGGCGGGTTTAATGGCAGGTTCAACGCCAATAATAGGTATTGACAATTGTTGACGTAATAGGCTAATAGCCTCTGTAGTAGCCGTATTGCAAGCAATTACAAGTGATTTACAACCTTGTGCGATAAGGAATTTGGCTAAGCTGAAACTGCGTTGTTGGATAAAAAGGGTTGACTTATCCCCATAAGGCGCGTTTGCTGAATCGGCAATATAAATCAATTGCTCGTGAGGTAATAAAGCCTGAATTTCATGCAGTATAGAAAGCCCACCCACCCCTGAGTCAAAAATACCAATAGGGGCATTGTTGTAGGAGGGTGCGGTTTGAAGAGAATTTACGTTAGGCACTGAGTACTGGGCATTGATTTATAATGAGGCTAAGTTTCCTTTGTCTTGCAACCATGTTTTGCGGTCAGCAGAGCGTTTTTTTGCTAAAAGCATATCCATCATGCTATCAGTAGCCTTTTCATCTTCTAAGGTGAGTTGTACAAGACGACGTGTATCGGGAGAAATAGTCGTTTCTCTTAGTTGTGCAGGATTCATTTCACCTAGACCTTTGAAGCGTGTGACGGTTACTTTGCCACGTTTTTTTGATGCGTCTATTTTAGTGAGTATGGCTTGTTTTTCCTCTTCATCGAGCGCGTAAGAGATAGTTTTACCCACATCAATGCGAAAGAGGGGGGGCATAGCGATATAAATATGACCTGCTTTAACCAAAGGGCGAAAATGTTTTACAAATAAGGCACAAATTAAGGTGGCAATATGCGCACCATCTGAATCAGCATCGGCGAGAATGCATATTTTTCCATAGCGTAATTTGCTCAGATCATCCGATCCAGGATCAACACCAATCGCAACGGAAATATCATGAATTTCTTGTGAGGCGAGGATTTGATCTTGATGGACTTCCCATGTGTTTAGTATTTTTCCTCGCAGCGGCATAATCGCTTGAAAATCGCGTGAGCGTGCTTGCTTTGCTGAGCCTCCTGCGGAGTCGCCTTCGACAAGGAATATTTCGGTTTGATCAGGGTCTTGTGAAGAACAATCCGCAAGTTTACCCGGCAGTGCGGGACCACTGCTAATTTTTTTACGCACGACCTTCTTGCTCGCACGGAGGCGTTTTTGGGCATTGTTAATACAGTTTTCCGCAATACTTTCGCCAATATCAGCATTATGATTGAGGAATAAGCTAAAAGCATCTTTTAAGATGCCTGATACTAAACCTGCGGCTTGGCGCGATGACAGTCGCTCTTTGGTTTGTCCTGCAAACTGTGGATCAGCAAGTTTGGTTGACAGGACAAAACTAATATTTTCCCAGACATCATCGGGTGTGAGTTTTAAACCTCTTGGCAACATATTCCTAAATTCACAAAATTCACGCAACGCATCCGTCGTGCCTGTACGAAAACCATTAACGTGTGTGCCGCCTTGTGTCGTAGGAATTAGATTGACATAGCTTTCTTGTAAAAGCGTTCCGCCTTCGGGAAGCCATAACATAGCCCATTCAACTTCTTCCGTATTGCTAGATTTGCCAACAAAGGGTTCTGAGGGGAGTTTTTCATAACCTTTAACGCCTTCTATGAGATAGTCTTGTAGACCATCTTCATAGCACCATTCCTGCTCTTCATTTTTGGCTTCATCAGTAAAATGAATAAGTAGACCTGAACATAAAACGGCTTTTGCACGTAGAATAGCATGAAGTTTTTTGACGGAAAAACGTACGCTGTCAAAGTATTTTGCATCAGGCCAAAAACGCAAATAAGTCCCTGTGTTTTTTTGTCCAACTTTGCCAATAATTTCAAGGTCTGAGGCTTTGTAACCATTAGCAAACGTCATTTTGTACTCTTTAGCATGACGTTTTATTTTAATTTCAAGGCGTTTGGTAAGTGCATTAACAACGGAAACACCCACACCATGCAACCCTCCTGAAAACTGGTAATTTTTATCAGAAAACTTACCACCTGCATGGAGTGTATTAAGAATAACCTCTACACCAGGTAGTTGTTTTTCAGGATGTATATCAACAGGCATTCCTCTGCCATTATCGCTGACAGAGAGTGAGCCATCGGCATAAAGGACAATATCAATGCGATCCGCATGACCTGCTAAGGCCTCATCAACACTGTTATCAATGACTTCTTGAGCTAGATGGTTGGGGCGTGTTGTATCGGTGTACATACCTGGGCGTTTACGTACAGGGTCAAGTCCTGTGAGAACTTCGATATCAGATGCATTGTAATTTGATGTCATGATTATGGTGCTTGTTTTAAGTTATAAAAACTTAGGTTAGAGTTGGTAAAAGGTTAAGTGTCAGCATTATTTCACCACCTTATTATAAGCATTAACCATTTTTTTAATGTTATAAGGTGCAGTAAATAGACCTGTATATTCACCTTTTGGGTTAATCAATATAAATGATGCGGTGTGATTGAGTTTATAGGGTTTATTTTCTTTTGTTGTATGTTGCTTGTGATCATGATGTTGGTGTTGACTATGGTCTTGGTTAACACCTTTAGCTGTTTCGGTATATTCATAATAAACACCTAATTCACGTGCAAAACGTTCAAGTTCTGGTTTTTCGGCTGAGATACCAATGAATTCAGGGTTAAAGCCTTCTACATAGGATTTTAAACGTGTAGCTGTATCGCGCTTAGGGTCAATGGAAACTAAAATGACTTGTGGTTTTTCAGTTATTTCTGCAGAACTAACAAATTGTTTTAGTAAGCTCATTTGCATAGGGCAAACATCAGGGCAGGAAGTATAACCGAAGAATAAAATACTCCATTTTCCTTGTAGTGCTGCAATTGAAAAGGGTTGGTTGTTATGATCTGTAAAGGCCAGTTTATTATCCAGTACTTTAGGTTTTGGTAGTAAGCTGAGGGCTTTTATTTCTGGGGTAATTGCTACTTTATTATTTTTATTGAAGCTAAAATACCCGCCAATAAGAACAATGGCAAGTAATAAAATGATGATGATTGGCCATATACCAAAGCCAGTGTTTTTAGGATTGATTATCA
>DRMA01000013.1 GCA_011375245.1 Thiothrix sp.
AGACCAAACAGTAATAACCCTGTCAAGAGCAAAAATGCTCCCAGTGGTAAAAGATAACGAATCATGAGACACCTTTTATATTGTTAAGTCGGCGATAACGCTTGTCTAAAGTTGCCATAATAGCGCCTAATGCCATTAGTATCGCTCCTAACCAAATCCAACGTAGAAAAGGTTTGTATTGTACACGTAAACTCCATGTTCCTTTTTCATCCAATGGTTCGCCAAGGGCAACAAATAAATCACGAAAGAAACCAGCATTAATACCTGCTTCTGTCATTGGCATCTTTTGCACACGATAGGTACGTTTTTGCGCTTTTAGCTCGGTGATTTTTTGACCGTTTTGATAGACTTCAATTAACCCTTGGTGAGCAACATAGTTAGGTCCTTCTACATTAGTTACTCCTTGAAATTTAAATTCGTAACCACTTAATACATAACTTTTCCCTGGCGCAAGGCTAATATCTTTTTCCATATTATAAAGTGAGACAAAGGTAATACCAATAAAAGCAACAGCTAAACCAATATGTCCAAATAGCGCCCCCCAGCTTGCGCCAGAAATAGCAAATAATGAACGTTTTTGCTTAACAATCCACAGGATGGCCGTACTGATAATCCAGCCTGAAATTAATAAGCCCATAAACGTATGTCCTGTATAATGAGGCGCAAAAATGAGTGGCAGTACAATAGCAGCCACAATAGACAAGGCTAACGGTAACCACAGCAATTTAATCAAACGTTGTTGCTTATCGCTTTTCCAGCGTAACAATAATCCAACTCCCATCACAGCCGCTAAAACAACGGCTAATGGAACCATCACCATATTAAAATAAGGAGGGCCAACTGATATTTTTCCAATCGCTAACGCATCGGTAATTAAAGGGAATAGCGTACCAAGCAGTACGGCTAAGGTCATCACCACTAAAATAACATTGTTCGCTAATAAACCCGTTTCTTTTGATAACAATTCAAATTTGGCATTTGACGCTAATTTAGGTGCGCGAATACTAAATAAAATCAATGCTGAACCAATCACAATCAGTAAAAGCATCAGTATAAAGATACCCCGTGTTGGATCACTCGCAAAAGAATGTACCGAAGTAATTACGCCTGAACGAACCAAAAAAGTCCCTAATAAACTCAGTGAGAACGTACCCACTGCCAATAAAACAGTCCATGCTTTAAACATACCGCGCTTTTCAGTGACCACTAATGAGTGAATCAGTGCCGTACCTAAAATCCACGGCATAAAAGATGCATTCTCAACAGGATCCCAGAACCACCAGCCGCCCCACCCTAATTCGTAATAAGCCCACCAACTGCCTAAGGCAATACCAATGGTTAAAAATGCCCAAGCAATATTCGTCCAAGGACGCGCCCAACGCGCCCATGCCGCATCGAGCTTACCACCTATTAACGCAGCAACGGAAAAAGCATAAGTAACGGCAAACCCCACATAGCCGATATACAACATTGGTGGGTGTATCGCCAAACCAAAATCTTGTAAGAGAGGGTTCAGATCACGTCCATCACGCTGCATCGGGATACGATCAAATGGGTTAGAGGTTAATAAGATAAAGAGCAAGATACCCACTGAGACAAGCCCTAAAACACTCAATACCCGCGCTAACATGACTACTGGAATACTACGGCTAAATAATGCCACTGCCAATGTCCAACAACTCAACACTAATGCCCACAATAATAAGGAACCCTCATGTCCACCCCAAACACCTGACACCTTGAACAGATTAGGCAAAGCTGAATTAGATGTCGAAGTGACATACCTCACGGAGAAATCATCGCTCAAAAAGGCATAAACCAAACAGCCAAACGAAATAGCAACAAAAGTGAACTGCCCTAAGGCTGCAGGTTTTGCCAACGCAATAAAATTAGCATTACTACGAAAACTACCATACAGGGGCACTAGCCCCATAATAATGGCAATACTCAATGCCAAAATAAGAGACATATGCCCAAGTTCAGGAATCATTCTTTCGCTGCTCCAGTGCTACTAGTTGAAGGGTTACTAGTGGTAGTACTATCAGCAGCACTACCTGTTTCATTCTTGACATCCTTGGCTTCTTTTTTCAATGATTCAGCTACTTCAGGTGGCATATAACTTTCATCATGTTTCGCCAATACCTCTTCAGCAACAAAAATACCATCAGTACCTAAATGCCCTTTAGTGACAGCTGCTTGTTTTTCTTTAAATAAATCAGGCAAAATGCCATTATAACGCACCTTCACATCATTTTTATAGTCTGTTAATACAAACTCTACTTCTAATTTGCCTTCCTCTCGAAGCAAGCTACCCTTACGTACCATACCTCCTAGCTTAAACAAACTATCGACTGGCGCTTCTTTATTAACCACTTTAGTCGGTGTGTAATAATAAGTTGTGTATTTTTGCAAAGCAGAGGTAATTAACCCCCCTGCAGCACCCACTGCTATTAACCCTAATATGACAAAAACAATACGTTTATTGCGTGCTTTCATTCGCTTTGATTTTCCCTTTTATTCATGCGGATAACTCTATCCAGTTTACGTTTCAAGGCTTTTCTCTGTAAACGTAAGAATAATGGCTCAGCAAACATCACTAAAGCAACCATACCAAAACACATCCAGATAAAATAACCATACCCCCCCATATTAACAAACTCACTAAATGTCATGCTTTAACCCCTGTCAAATTTTGTAGCCATTTTGTATGGCGTTCACGTTGTAGAATAATATTTCTTACTCGCATAAAAATCACCGCAAAGGCATACGCCCAAAAGGCAATTGTCATCACAAGCATAGCCCAGAGAATATTAGTCTCTATTTGTTGTGTCGATGAACCCTGATGTAATGATGAACACTCAGCAGGGTTCGGACAATTAATTGAAAAATAGATAATAGGCAGCATGACTAATCCCACCAACGAAAGAATCGCTGCCGCTTGATCAGCCCTGCGCGTATCATCAATGGCTGACTGAAGTGCCATATAGCCAATATAAACAAATAGCAACATCAGTTCTGATGTCATTCGAGGATCCCAATCCCAATAAGTTCCCCATGATGTCTTACCCCAAAACGCCCCCGTCCATAGAGATAAAAAAGTAAACATGGCACCTGTTGGTGCAATCGCTGCTGCCATCATATAGGAAAGACGGGTATTAAAAATAAGCCCAATGACTGCCCATCCTACCATCACTGCATACAACCACATTGACATCCATGCGGCTGGCACATGAATAAAAATAATACGATAATACTGTTTTTGATCCGATAATACGTCGGGTGTTTGAAAAAACCCCCAATATAAACCACCAATAGATAGCACAATGGCAAAAAACATAAAAAAAGGAATCAGCTTGCCAATGACTGGATAAAAATTTGAAGGCGCTGAATACTTAAACCAATTTATTTTCATTTACTTAATATGCTCATTCAGAGGCAATACGCAATGCAGCTGCCGTTGCCCAAGGGGTAAAAAATAATGCCAGTATCAAGAAAGCTCCAAGTAACAGCAAATAAGCTTGTACATTGCTTCCTGCTTCCATACTGGTTGATACAGCGCCTGCACCATAAATCAGAATAGGCACGTATAACGGTAAAATAAGCACTGAAATTAACACACCACCACCGCGCAAACCCAATGTTAAAGCAGCACCAATCGCACCTAGCAAACTCAAAATAGGGGTTCCAAGCAATAAAGTCAACATCATTATACCCACCTCATCGCCACTTAAATGGTATTGCAATCCTGCTAATGGAGCTATCAATACAAGGGGCAAGCCCGTTAATAACCAATGTGCAAACACTTTTGCCAAGACAATAATGATTAATGGTTGATGTGACAACAACATTTGTTCTAATGTACCATCCTCATAATCACTGGCAAACAAACGCTCCAGTGCAATCATTGAAGCTAATAGTGCTGCAATCCATGCAATACCAGGTGCCATTTTTTGTAGCATTGCTTTATCAAAGCCCACCCCTAACGGAAAAATGCTAATCACAATCACAAAGAAAAAGAAAGTGGTAAGAATATCCGTCTTACGACGCATTGCTAATGTCAAATCACGCCCAAGAATGGTTTTAAAAACAGTAAACATCTATCCCCTATGCCGCCAACTTTAAACGTTTAACCTGTCCCGAAGTCAAAGGGACTTCTTGATGGGTTGTTAAAATGACCATACCGCCCTGTTCAACATGACCTGCAATAATGGCTTGTAGCATGTCCACTGCTCTGACATCCAGTGCTGAAAAGGGTTCATCCAGTATCCATAAGGGAGCTTTCGTTAATAATAAATAGCTAAGTGCAGCACGGCGTTTTTGTCCTTGTGATAAAACTGTTGTTGGCAAATCCTCGAAACCATATAAACCAATCGTCTTTAGTGCATCCCATAAAGCCTCTTCTGATGCATCAATACCATTTAGTACACTCGCAATGCGCAAGTTTTCCAGTGCAGTCAGATCGCCTTTCAATCCATTATAATGCCCTAACCAAACAAGGTTTTGACGATATTCATCCGCTAATTTAAAAATAGATTGTTTATCCCACAAAACAACACCCGCATCAGGGCGACGTAAGGTTACCAATGTTTTTAGCAATGTTGTTTTACCACAGCCATTATGCCCTTCAATAAAGAGTAATTCGCCCGATTGAATTTGAAAATCGAGATTCTCAAATAATAAACGGTCACCCCTACGACATGATAAATTCTGAATTTTTAATATCATGGTTGAGAATGATACTTCATTAATACACTCTCTCCAATAGCATTAATGAACTTTACCCAAAATTACCTTAATATCACCTTGTATAAGCTTGCTTAAATTGACATTTTTAGTATTGCCAACGCATCCCAATCCCCTTTAGCTGCTAAAGCGGCTTGCTTGGGAATATGCACAAAAGCAGGTCTGTTAACAACAATTGCACCTGATGCCTCAAGCTTCTCAAGCAGTTCCTCTCCTGAAAGAGCAGCTAACTCGTCATAACGATTAATATTAATCGATTTTATGGATGCCGATAATTTAGGACCAATCCCCTTTAGCTGCATAAAATCATCTTGCTTTACGTCATTATCTAACTCAACAGCTTGCACCTGAGGATTTTCCATAACCGTTTTTTTTGTTGCTGCTATTTTTTCTTTTTCAACCACAGAAGGTGATTGGATCTGAGTTTGGGAGGCTTTTTCAGTTTCAACTGAGTTTATTTGTTTTTTATCCATCACAAAGGTAATGAAAAGCCACTCTGCTAACCACCCTGCCAATATGCCTAAAATGAAAACACCCACTATATTTCCAGTCATCGCTACACTCCACAATATAATTCAATATGTCCTATA
>DRMA01000014.1 GCA_011375245.1 Thiothrix sp.
GAGTGTTGTCTTAATACCTTGTTTATGCAATTCAGCAACAACTGTAGCTGACTCAGCACGCAAGGTATCCTCTAAAACAAAACAGGCTAACCAACCTTCTTTATTGACCAGATAAACGCGCGACTCTGGTTTATTATTGCATTGCTCACACCGCCATTGTTGAGGTAAAGGCAATGTTTTAACAAACCATTGCTGAACAAAATCTAAAGTACCAATACGATATTGCTTATCTTCAAATTGCCCCTCTAACCCCTTACCAACTATCGATTGAAGCTTATCAATAGGCACTAACTGGTGTGGTAGTTGCAGAATTGCTTTTGCCACAGGATGCTCAGATTGTGCTTCAAACGATACTGCAAGATTTTGACACCATGCTGCACTCACTCCATCAACTATTTGTACTTGTGTAACCGCTAATTGACCCTGCGTCAGTGTACCTGTTTTATCAAATACAACATGATTAACAGTTGCTAACGTTTCTAAGGCATGACCTCGTGTTGTTAAAATACCTTTTTCGGTTAAATGCCCTGTTGCTGCGGTTAATGCAACAGGTGTAGCCAACGATAAAGCACACGGACAAGTAACGACTAAAACAGATAAAGTAATCCAAAAAGCTTCTGTCATTGATTCAGGTGTTACAAGGTATAGAGACCAGAAGCTAAATACAATGACAGCAAGTACTAACATCACTAAGACAAACCATGCTGAAATTTTATCAGCAATATGATGTAGTTGTGGTTTTTCAGCCTGCGCTTGATCCAGTAAACGTACAATAGCCGATAACACCGTATTTTCCCCCAAGGTTTCCACCTTCATCTGTAAGGGACTATCACTATTAATCGTACCACCAATCAATTTATCACCTTTCATTTTATTGACAGGTAAACTTTCTCCTGTTAGCAATGCTTCATTAACACTACTTTTCCCTATTGTGACAATACCATCTGCAGGAATAATTTCACCCGCTTTAATCAACAACGTGTCTCCTAAAGCTAACTCACTCACAACAACCGTTTCTTGTTCACCTTGGGGATTAATACGTGTTGCACTATCAGGTAATAAGCGAATTAATTCTTCAGCCACCTTGCCTGCTTGATGACGTGCAGACATTTCTAAATAACGCCCAACTAACAAAAAAAAGGTAAACATATTCACTGAATCAAAATAAACCTCACCTGTCCCTGTCATTGTTGCCCAACAACTTGCTAAGTAAGCACTTAGAATCGCAATAGAAACGGGAGCATCCATCCCTAAACGTTTACGCTTTAAATCACGCCATGCAGCAATAAAAAAGCCACTGGAGGAAAAAAAGACAACAGGGGTGGTTAATAGCAAGCTGATCCAGCGCAAAAACATTTCTGTGATTGCTTGCATGTCAGAATCTGCACCAATATATAATGCAATTGCAATCATCATCACTTGCATCATACCAATACCTGCAATAGCGATACGACGTAATGCAATGGCCTTTTCTTTTTTTTGTAAATTTTCAAGACGGCTAGCATCAAAAGGGTGTGCTTGATAACCAATAGCCGTAATAGCTTGCAAAACATCACTTAGTGCAATTTGCTGACTATCCCAGCTTAAATGCGCACGATGAGTGGTGTAGTTAACCCGAAAATCAACCACACCTTCAAGCTGATTAATATGTTTTTCATTCAACCAAACACAAGCAGCACAAACAATTCCCTCAAGAATTAATGATGCTTCACGAATAGAGCTACCTTGTTCAGCACGAACAAAGCGTTGTTGTAAGTTTTCATTATCGTAGATCTGTAACTCGGCAGGAATAAGAGCCTCTGGCTTATCCGAGTTTGTGGTTCGATGTTGATAAAAATCAGTCAGACCATTTTGCACAATAGCATTCGCAACCGCTTCACAACCTGCACAACACATAAAGCGCAATTTACCTTTGATAGCAACTGTATAGTTACTCCCCTCTGGAACAACTAAACCACAGTGATAACAACTTGTTTCGGTTTCAGACATAATAGATAAACACTAAATTATCTCGCTGAATCCATATCAGGCTCGCCAATCGCACATTTTCGCTCAACAATTGTGCCATCAAGACGTTCAAAGACCTCAATATTACCTCTTATTTCGTATTGATCAGTCCCTTTTTCCACGATGATTCTTAATTGCCAACACCCTGCCAATGGAAGATCCGTTATCACATGATAAACCCCAGCTTTAATCATTTTTAAGTCATAATGCTGGTCATCACTCATGCTAGAGGCACGAATAAAATCAACACTAACTGTCGCATTCGACATAGGTTTATTAGCTTTATCAACCACTTTAAGCTCAAATAATGCAGGCTCTGCTAGAATTGCTTGTCCTGCCGCCCAACCTCCCTTGATCTTCCAACCAAGCTTACGCTGCTTTTGTAAGGTTTTAACATAGTTATCAAATTGCTTTTCCTTATTCTGAAAATCATAGGAAACATTACCTGTAAAGCGTGATTGCCGACCTTCTCCTGAATCACCACTAATACTTTTTGGCAATACAAAATCGCCCATTGAACCTTGAACACCTTTAGTTGCAAATAAAATAATAACCGAATCAACCACCGCTAATAGAATAAAAAAGACAATAATAAGTGCAGGAATCCAATGTAAGCCTTTTTCTAGCTCCTTTTTACCTTCACGCCGCATACGTTCACTATGCACCCCTGTAATAATTCCTAACCCATAAGGAACCATCATAAAAAAGGCGAAATGAATGGCAAATTCATCTAAGCCAGGCCAATGTGTCACAGCTAATGGTACATAAAGCAATAGCATTAAAGCTGCGGTTGCTAGTGCCGCCATTTTTCCTTGCCAATGTAAAAACTTATAAAACACGAAAAACAACATAAAAGCACTAATCGAACCTGTGCCCAATGTTAATAATAAATTATAATTATTCATAAATTAGGGAGAAATAAATTGTGAATCAATACGAATTGACTCTTTCACATCACCTACCACAGGAGTCAATACAAAACGAAACTGCTTATTCTTTTGTCCATTTGTTAATTTTTCACGTCTAATTTTGACCATAACACTCTGTGACTCATCGGGCTGAAGCGTAAAATCTTTAATTTTCCCCATATCAACTTCCGCTTTATCTAAGCCTTCTAACGATAGCTGGAACTGTGCCTTATTTTGTGTCTTATTATCTAATTTTATTAAGTAACGATTTTGAATTCTGCCATCAGAGAGCATCACGAATAACGGGCTACGTGTTTGATACACACTGGCATCAATCAGTTTTTTACCACTAATACTCCATACTAAAAACAACACCGCCCCCAAAGTAGCTAAACCATACCCATAAGTACGTAACTTGAAAAAGCGTGTTTTTCCCGTTTCCAAACCTGCCTCTGATTCATAACGAATTAAACCACGTGGCCATTTTCGTGCATCCATAATGCTATCACAAGCATCAATACACAAACCACAGTGTATACAGGGGTACTGCATGCCCTCACGAATATCAATCCCTACGGGACAGACTTGTACACAAAGACCACAATCAACACAATCACCCACGCCTTGCTCTTTTCGTTGCTCAAGGGTTTTAAGCATTTTAATCGGCTTTGCTCGTCCCGCTGTGCCTTCACCACGCTTAGTATCATAAGTTGGAATAAGCGTATCTTGATCAATCATGACACTTTGGAAACGTGCATAAGGACAAATATGCATACAAACCTTCTCACGCATCACACCTGCTGCAAGATAGGTAGTCACCATCAAGCCAAACGCACTCATATATGCCGCAGAAGGTGCATCACCCGTGAAAAAACGAATGGTTAAATCAGGTGCATACCCCCAGTACAAGATAAAACTAAGTCCAGTCCATAAAGCCAATATCAACCATAAGACATGAGTTGCACCCATTTTAGCCAGCTTACTAACATTCCATGGTGCTTTCTCTAGCCGTATTCTTGCTACACGATCACCTTGAATAAACCGCTCAATAAAGCGAAATGCATCCGTCCATAATGTTTGGAAGCAGAAATAACCACAAAACACACGCCCCAATAAAGCCGTGGCAAAAAAGAGTAATACAGCAGCAAGGAAGAGTAACGCCGCTAACCAGAAAATATCTTGTGCATAAATAACAAGATTCAAGACATAGAATTTTTGAGTGCTTAAATCAAAACTAATTGCCTGATTAGGTCCTACCGTCCGTGACCATGGTATCCACGGCAAAAGAAAAAAAATGGCATATGCTAAAACCATTACATTCGTTTTAAATCGACGAAAACGTCCTTTGATTGAACGAGGATGAATAAAGACCATCTTTTCAACCGAATTAACACGCATAGCCAGCCCCTATATTATTATTCATGACGCATTTCATATCTAATGCCCAATATGGAGATACATTAGATTAGATAAAAACCCAACAGTTATTTATCGAATAACAAATAACGACCAAGAAAACTTGGCCGTTATTCGTTATGCAGTAAAGATCATATTAATCATTCAATTAGATAACTAGTTTTGACTTAACAACTTAATATATGATACCAAGATCTTAATCTCGTCATCTTTTAAACGTGATTCCCATGCTGGCATTTCACGTTGAATACCTTCAGTAATAACCTGCTTAACCGCAGCAAGTTTTTTACCCGCATCATCTGTGCCATTAACATCAGCTTGCGTCCAAATATGATCCGTCAAATTCGCCGAACCTAATGCTTTCATACCCATGGCTGTTGGCATATGGCAACCTGAACATCCTTTGGTATTAAAAATGGCTTTACCCTTTTCAATCGCAACTACATCTGAGGATTGCTTTGACAAACTCAACACATAGTGAGCAGCTTGCTCAATTTCATCAGCTGTTAAAGAGCCCTTGTGTGCAGGCATATTGCCTTTACGCCCTTTTCTAATACTCGTTTCAATATCTGAGACATCGCTACCCCATAACCATGCATCATCAATCAAATTGGGATAATGCCCAATGACACCCTGGCCACCACGCTGATGACAAGCAGCGCAATAATCACCAAAAATACTCTTACCATAAGCTAACACAAACTTAGATTGTTGTGGATCAGCAGCAATGGTATCAAAAGGAGTTTCAGCTATTTCTTTTACCATTTTTTGTCGTATTAACTCACTTTTATTAGTCTGCATTTGGTGCGCTAATAATGCTCGCGTATTCCAATGCGTTGTTTTGGTTTCACCCGCATCAGAATCATATGTAATTGTTTTAGTTCCAAGGGTATACCCCTTTTCCAATAGACCTGACGGCCACGCTGGATAAACAACCCAATACCATAGAGTAAAGATAACAGACATATAGAATGCCCATAACCACCAACGTGGTAATGGGTTATCAAACTCACGAATATTGTCATCCCATACATGACCTGTTGTCTCAACCCCTGTTAAGGGATCTTTGATTTTTTTACCGTCTTGATCTGCCATAACGCTTACCCTTTACTTTTGGCTATACTTTGTTTTGCTCATTATTTTCAGCCGTTTTATGCATACGACTATCTTTATCCTTATCATTATCATCGTCTAAGAAAGGTATATTCCGATAGGATTCCAATCTTTCACTACGCCCCTTACTACCATAAACATAAAACAAAATAGCGACAAAAGTGATAAAAAAAATCAGTAATGCTGAAATTTTGCTATTCGTGATATCCATAAACCATGAAAATAATTCACTCATCATTGCGATAACCTAAAACATCTCTAAAATTTAAATTAACGAAACTCAATGAATTCAGTCTCATCATGCTTACTGAAATCAATCATCGTACCAAGCACTTGTAAATACGCGACCAATGCATCCATTTCGGTAATTCGATCTGGAATACCATCAAAGTTCTTCGCTTTTTCTTGTGCCATTAGATTTGATTCTGCATGATTGACATCAAGCATTTTGGCAACATCTTCACCAAACTGTTCTACATTAGCAGCGTACTCTTCTTTTGTCTGCGAATAAGGCACACCGACTTTCTTCAACGTCTTCATTTTTGCTTGTACATCTGAAAAATCCAAATCGGTTTTTAACAACCATGGGTAGTTAGGCATAATAGATTCAGGCACAACCGACTTTGGCTTATTCAAATGTTTCACATGCCAAGAACTTGAATATTTACCGCCAACACGTGCTAAATCAGGCCCTGTACGTTTTGATCCCCATTGGAAGGGATGATCATACTGCGATTCTGCTGCTAAAGAGTAATGACCATAGCGCAGTGCTTCATCTCTAAAGGGGCGTATCATTTGTGAATGACAGTTATAGCAGCCCTCACGGATATAAATATCACGCCCAACTTGCTCTAGTGGTGTATAAGGACGCACCGCATCCTTACCATCAGCACGTTTTACATCTTCAATGGTTCCTTCGATATAAAACAAAGGCACGATTTCTACCAAGCCACCAATACTAATCGCTACCAGTGTTAGCACGATGAGTAATACGGCATTTGTTTCTATACTTTCATGTTTAAGCATCTCATTTCCCCCTATGTGCTTGCTATAGCGACTGAAGATCCAGACTCAGGTCTAGATTTAGCGAGTATAATCGTCATCCACATGTTATAGGCCATAAATAACATACCTGTTACAAAGAACATACCGCCAACGGCACGCGCAATCAGTGGCCCTTCCATAAAAATAACAGTTTCAATAAAGCTGTATTTCAGGTTACCAAAATTATCAAACGCTCTTAACATCAAACCTTGACCAATACCCGATACCCATAATGCAGTGATATATAAAAGAATACCAATCGTTGCAAGGAAAAAATGAACATAAATTAAGCTAATGCTATACATAGTGGTATTCCATAAGCGTGGCATCATATGGTAAAGCGAGCCAATGGAAACCATTGCAACCCAACCCAAGGCACCTGAATGTACGTGACCAACCGTCCAATCAGTATAATGTGATAAGGCATTTACACTCTTTAATGCCATCATCGGCCCTTCAAACGTTGACATACCATAAAATGATAACGAGGTAATCAGGAACATCATAATGGGATCAGTACGCAACTTATCCCATGCACCAGAAAGCGTCATAATACCGTTGATCATTCCTCCCCATGAAGGCATCAATAATAGAATAGAGAAAGCCGCAGCCAGTGAGGATGTCCAATCAGGAATCGCAGTCCAATGTAAATGATGCGTCCCCACCCACATATACATAAAACTTAATGCCCAAAAATGAACAATAGATAAACGATAAGAATAAACAGGGCGACCTGCTTGCTTAGGAACAAAATAATACATCATGCCAAGAAAGGCTGCTGTGAGGAAGAAACCAACCGCATTATGCCCATACCACCATTGAGTCATCGCGTCTTGCGCACCTGAGAATAAACTATAGGATTTCGTGCTGGTAAAACTTAGAGGAACTGCTAAGTTATTAAAAATATGTAACAGCGCAACTGCAAGGATAAAAGCAATAAAGAACCAATTTGCCACATAAATATGTGGCTGGGAACGTCGAGCAATTGTCCCCACATAAATGATAAAGTAAGTTACCCACACAATGGCAATTAATAAATCAACATACCACTCAGGTTCAGCATATTCACGAGCTTGTGTAATCCCTATGAGATAGCCAATACCCGCAATAATCAATGCAGCATTCCAACCCCAAAAACAAAATTCGGCAAGTCCTCCTCCCCATAATCGTGCTTGCGAAGTACGCTGCACAATATAGAAAGAAGTTGCAAATAGTGCATTACCACCAAAGCCAAAGATAACACCACTTGTATGCAGTGGTCGTAAACGTCCAAAGGTAATTTGTGCGATATCAAAATTCAAGACAGGCCAAGCCAGCTCAGATGCAATATACACACCTGTTGTCATGCCAACGATTCCCCAAACAATCGTCATAATCGCGAATTTTTTTACGATATCATAGTTATATTGCTCCACCTGTGGAGCTGCCGCACTATGAGCCATTAGTTATGTCCTCGAAAGTCAAAATAATTTGATAAAATAACTTGATAAACTATATATAAGAATACATGAATATTAGTAGTCGTAAATATTCATTCTGGAATGAGAGGTGAAAAAACAAACAAGCGCCCATGTTCTTTTATCTACTTATGACTCATGTCATAAAAACACTATAAATAGCCAAATAATAACAGCATTTAACAAGGACAGCGTAACCGCAGCTGACCCCATATCTTTTGCCCTACCCGAAAGCTCATGTATCTCTCCTCCAAAACGATCTACCACTGCCTCAATCGCTGAGTTCAATATCTCAACAATCATAACAAGTAAAACACTGACAATCATCAAACTTTTTTCTATTGCTGTCTCACCCAACCATAATGCTAATGGAACCGCTACGATAAATAACCATACCTCCTGTCGGAAAGCTTCCTCATGTTTATAAGCTGCTTTAATTCCTTGCCATGAATAGCGACTCGCATTAAGTAATCGCTGTATACCTTTATTTTCGTTATTAGCCATCGTTTTATCCTATTTGTTTATCGTTATTTTTAATATAATAGAGGTTCAAATAATTACATTCACACTTACAAACCCAGCAAGCCATGTGGATTATTTTTAAATCAGCAGGAACTCGCTATGCTCAAGCATGCTTCTAATCTATGAACGTAATAACCTAACGCTCCCCTAGTTATAGTCTTCGCTATTGTTTTTGCCACACCAATATTCTATTGTTTGCAGGCATTGTGTAATCCTGAATACGTTTCATTGCTACTTTTTTTGCTAACTCATCCAACCATTCACTATCACGAATAGCACTCTGTGGATTTTGCCGCTTTAACCAATCATCAAAACGAGCATTACTATCACTGGTATAACGTCCTTGATAATTAAATGGACCATAAACAATCAATAAAGCCTGTGGTTTTAAGATAGCCGCTACTTCAGCAAAAAAACATTCAACCTCTGATGCGCTCATAATATGCAGCGTATTTGCTGAAAAAATGGCATCAAAGGATTGTTCCAAATCTCTCCATGCTTGCTGATCACCCACATCCAATGCAATAGGTGGCTTAATATTATCGAGCTTGGCTTCATCAAGCCATTGTTGAATCCCCCAATGATTCTGTTCACGGTCACTGGTGTACCATGTAAGCTGAGGCATTTCAGTGGCAAAATACACCGCATGTTGTCCTGTACCACTGCCTATTTCTAAGACCGTTTCACACTTCATCAACAAAGGCTTAATAATTTGGATAATGGGAACACGATTTTGCACACAAGATTCTGAAAAAGGTTTCATAGCAAGACTCTTTTAGCTTTTAGAGGGGGTTTCATAGCCGTTATTGTGCCGTTGCGCAGCTCCTAACGGTGCTATTTATAAGGTAAATGCTGACGACAGCCTTGCATATAATCAGCAATCGCCTCTTGTTCATGGGCAACATAACGCTCTATCGCCTGCTGAAAAGGATTAGCGGTAAGCCAATGGCTAGAACGCGTTAATGTTGGTACAAAACCACGTGCAACCTTATGTTCGCCTTGTGCACCTGGCTCAAATAAACTAATTTCATGCTGAATACAATATTCAATCCCTTGATAATAACAGGCTTCAAAATGCAGTTTATCAATGTACTCTGTACAGCCCCAGTGACGACCATAAAGCGTGGTATCACTGCAAAACATCAATGAACCCGCAATACATTTCCCCTGATAATCAGCTAATACCAAGACCACTTGTTTAGGCAGTGCTTGAGCCACTTGCTTGAAAAAACCAGCGTTTAAAGTCGGCGTACCCCATTTCTCTTCAAAGGTGAGCAGATAAAAATGAGCAAAATGATCCCAATCTGTTTCAGTGGCTGTTAAACCATCTAATACACGTAACTGAACGCCACTTTTTTCAACTCGCCTACGCTCTTGGCGAATATTTTTACGTTTTTTTGCGGTGAGTTTCGCTAAAAAGTCATCAAAGCATTGATAGTTTTGATTATGCCAATGAAACTGGCAATCATGACGTGCAAAAAAACCTTGTTCTTGTTGTTGCAACCAGTCTTGCTGTTCGGCAAGAGGAAAGAGAAAATGTAAACCGCTGTATTTTTCCTGTTTAGCAAACTCAAGCGCTGTTTTTAATAAAATAGGGGCGAGCTGTTCAAAGCGCTCTGCTGCAATCAATAAACGTTGCCCTGATGCAGGTGTATAAGGAATTGAGGAGATCAACTTAGGAAAATAAGCCAGCCCTGCTTGTTGATACGCCTCTGCCCATGCATGATCAAAAACAAATTCGCCATAGGAATTATATTTCTCATACAAAGGCATTGCAGCAACCAAAGCATCTGCTTCATAAAGCGCAACATGACGTGGCAACCAGCCAAATGCTTTCCCCACACAATGATGTTGCTCTAAGGCTAAAAGAAACTCATGACGCAAAAAAGGATTATTATCCTGCACCAATGCATTCCAGTCCTTAGCAGGAATATCAGCAATACAAGTATGGATAGTAATTTTCACAATAGATTTATTGAATATGCGCCAAAATACCATCTAACTCATCAAGATTATTATAGTCAACCACTAGCTTGCCTTTTCCCTTGGTATTGTATTGAATCACCACCTTTGCTCCCAATTTTGCTGACAATGATTGTTCTAGCTTGATTACATCAAGGGCTTTACTCGGTTTGCGTGGCTCTATCTCATTTTCTTTATCAACCAGTCGTTTAACCAAACGCTCGGTTTCTCGTACATTCAGTTCACGTGCAACAACTTTATGTGCCGCCTCAACTTGCTTTGTGCCTTTTAAACCCAGTAAAGCCCGCGCATGACCCATTTCCATATGCCCATTTTCTAAAAAGGCTTTTGTTGGTGACTCAAGGTCAATTAAGCGCAATAAATTACTAATAGATGAACGAGAACGCCCCACTGCCTCAGCTGGTTGTTGGTGAGTTAAACCAAATTCATGAATCAACCGCTCCATAGCAATAGCCTCTTCTAAGGGTTTTAAGTCTTCACGTTGAATATTTTCAATCAACGACATCGCTGCTGCAGCTTGATCCGTTATATCTCGCACCACCGCAGGTATGTCATGTAAACCCGCTAATTGTGCAGCACGCCAGCGACGTTCGCCCGCAATTAACTCAAAACCCACTTCATCTTTGGTTCGACGCACCACAATGGGTTGTACAACGCCTTGTGCTTTAATAGAATCAGCAAGCTCTTGTAACGATTCAGGATCCATACTCAAGCGTGGCTGATATTGCCCTTTTTGAATTTTATCAATCGGCAATGTTCTTAGCATCGAGTCTTTATTAACCCTAGTACTTCTTGCTTCTTTAGTTGCAGTCAGCAAAATATCGAGACCATTACCTAAACCTAATTTTCTAGACATTATTTTTATTATCTCCCTATAAAATGACTTTTCTATGCCTCATCACGACGAATAACCTCTGCAGCTAAGGCAAGATATGCGAGTGCACCACGCGATGTTTGATCATAGGCTAAAACAGGTAAACCATGACTAGGTGCTTCCGCAAGACGAACATTTCTTGGTATTGCCGTATCATAAAGCGATTCACCAAAATGCTCAGACAATTGACGCGAGACATCTCTGGCTAAATTATTACGTGGGTCATACATGGTACGCAAAATACCTGTTATTTCCATATCAGGATTCGCTGATTCACGAATCGTCTCCACCGAACCTAATAAGGCTGATAAGCCTTCTAACGCATAATATTCACACTGCATAGGAATCAATACCCCATCCGCAGCAACCAACGCATTAACCGTTAAAATATTCAGCGAAGGAGGACAATCAATAATAATATAGTGATAACGCTTAGCTAAACGAGACAATATATCTTTCAATGCATATTCGCGGTTTGTCTCACCCATAAGATTTAATTCGGCAACAGTTACACTGGGCCCTCCCGCAATCATATCAACATTACTATCAGGAATGGATTGTAAGACATCTGCAGTACTAACCTCCCCCAATAAAATACTCCCAATCGTTTCATTGGTGTGTTTATCTAAGCCCATCCCCGTGGTCGCATTACCTTGCGGATCTAGATCAATGAGTAAGACTTTACGTTTCATCGCTGCTAAAGAGGCGGCTAAGTTAACACTGGTTGTCGTTTTACCTACGCCACCTTTTTGATTGGCAACCGCGATAATTTTAGTCATGTTTTTTTATCTCAATCAAAAACCTGTCAACATCCAAGGAGGGAATGCTTAGCTTTACTTCAGTAGCACGATATTCTTGTGGCAGACTTTCAAGCTCATCCGCAGGATAACGTCCTTTCATTGCATAAAGCATACCCGTCGTACTCAGATGATGTGCTGTCAAATGCACAAAATCCTGTAAGGAAGAAAATGCCCGACTGATAATAGCGTCAAATGGCTGTTCAGGCGACCATTTTTCAACACGAGCATGGACGACATAAACATTTTTCAAGTTCAACTCAATCACTGCTTGCTGCATAAAGCGGGTCTTTTTGCCATTGGTGTCTAATAAGGTCATCTGTTTTTCGGGATGCGCAATTGCCAGAGGAATACCTGGCAAACCTGCGCCACTGCCCACATCTAAGCAGTGCTGATAATGAATATACGGCAATACAGAAAGGCTATCTAATATATGTAATGGCAGCATGTCTTCGGCGGCACGAATTGCAGTTAAATTAAATACTTTATTCCAACGCAACAATAATTTTATATAGCATTCAATTTGTGCGTATTGTGTATCATTTAATACCAACTTCATCCCTAAATCTAAAGACTCAATACCTGTTTTTATCGCTTCATCTGTTACCGTTACTTGCCCTTTCATTCTACACACTTTTTTAAATAAATTAATAAAATAGAAATGGCTGCGGGCGTAATGCCTGAAATACGTGAGGCTTGCCCAATAGTCGCAGGGCGATGTGTACTTAGCTTTTGTTGCACTTCATTTGATAGACCACTGATCGTCGTATAATCCATATTAATCGGCAAGGCTTTATCTTCATGACGCTGCTGTCTTGCCACTTCATCTTTTTGGCGTTCAATATAACCTGCATATTTTATCTGCACCTCAACTTGCGCAGCAACTGCTTCACTACTTACCCCAGAACCTGCTTTTTCAAGTGTCATTAATGACTGATACGTCACATCAGGACGACGTAGTAATTGATCAAGATGATATTCTCGACCCAACTTACCTCCAAAAACACGCTCTGCTTGCGCATCACTCATATCATCAGGACGAATAAATACTGTTTGCAAACGTTGCATTTCACGCTCAATTTGTTCACGTTTTCGGCAAAAATACCCCCAACGCTCATCACTCACTAA
>DRMA01000015.1 GCA_011375245.1 Thiothrix sp.
AAAACATTACAATAAATCCCCCCTTCAATAACGGACGCAAAAACACATCGCGTCCGTTAAACACCCTTATTTAGCAGCAGCTCCAGACTTTTCTTCACTTTCAACGGCCTTAGCCCGCCACAACTCATCACTACTCACACGCTCCCATCCCCAACGTAACCAGCCGAGTAAGGTAAACGCTAACCACAATGCCCACAGCAACATTAATAAGCGATACACCAATAATGGGACACTAATCACCCACGGTTGTGCCAATACACTGGCATTGCGATCTTGAAACCAGTGTAGGCTATTGCCGTACGAGCTATTGCCCACAATTTGCATCTCAGGTTGTCCCAATAAGCCTTTGGCGACGGAACCAAATAATACGACTAAGGCAACTACGGTCAATAGTGCTAAGCCAACTTGTAAACCATTAAACGCAAAGCGAGATAATTGTGGGGCAAAAGTTTCTTTTTTAGCTAATAACACCAACCATGCGATCACAATCAGCATTAATAACGGTTCGGTTTGGCTTAAGCCAACGCCGAGTAAAAACCATTGCCATGTTTTAATCGGGGCTAACTCGCTACGACCCAGTAAGATTGAACCGAGTAAAATCACAATTAATACGCCCCAAATTAGCACGGCAGGGCCGAGTTGTGGCCCTTCTGCCCAGAGTACCCAGCGATCTTTTGGCAAGGATAAATGGATGCTGCTATTCACATTGGCAACGCCTAAATCAACGGGAGAAACCTGAAACAATAGCTTATTATTATGCGGTTCGCGCCATTCCAAGGTGATTTGTTGCTGGCGTGGCTCAACGGGTAAGGTGACTTTATTGCCACGCTGTTGCACGGGTTGTTTTTTACCATCAATGGCAACCGATTGTAATTGTGCGTGTTCGGGTAAGTGCAACGTATGTTGTGTGCCTTGACTGCTGCGTAAGCTAAACGCAAGTTTGACATCATCGGAACGTTTGCCCACATTAATACTCAGTTTGCTGTTATTAACCGTGAGCGTTTGCCCTTCGACCCCTGTTGGCCGTGAGACGGTAAATTGCACACTTTCTTTCATCCATGGCTTCCATGTGGGTAACCATGAGCCATCATTTTGTTGATGATGAATTACAGGAATGCCTTTCATCTCAATATGCCACATCGGGCTGGTTTCTACTTCCCATGTTTCAATAAAACCCAGTTGATCACTGGCTTGTAAGCTAAAGCTTTTTTGAATGGGTAAACGCGATTGCCAATGCAAGGTGGTTTGATTTGCGTTCATATTAATGCGCAAGGCGTTATTTTTAACCCGTAGATTTTCAGTGAGTACAGACTCGCCTGTTAATAACGGAATATTCATCGCAATAGGCTGTCCACTGGGGGATAAGCGCTGTACGGTGGTATCAACTGTCCAATCTAAACCAAGATGTAAGGTGCGTTTGACGCTGACAAAGGCAGGTAATAAACCATTGCCTTGACTGAGCATATCATTGTCAGCATTTGTTGTAGATTGCTTGTTTAACACACGATTGAGTTGCAGTTGTACACTGGGTACACCGTTATCTTGAATGCCATCAACGCTCCAATACTCACTTTGCCATTCAACATAATGTGGTTTGAGCGGTAATAACAACGGTACTTGAGCGCTGTGTGGTAGCTTTCCCATAAAGGTAACTGTGTGTATACCTTGGCTAATACCTAACAATAATTCGCCTTCAGCATTGCGGGATAAGCTGGTTGCTGCCTCGCCATCGACTAAGACTTGCTCAGGTGACCACGTTTTACGACTGCCAGGGAGTGGAATAATCGTATGCGCAGCGGCATGAACTTGTAATCGACCTTGTAAGGCTTTCTCATCCATATGCAAACTTAAACGTTCAATTTGCGCACATTGTGGTAAACATTCGTTAGGTGCTAATAAACGTGTTTTCAGTTGTTGTAATATTTCGGTAGAGGGAATGGTTTCGGCGTTACTTTCATGGCTAGGCATAAACAATAACGGTAGTAATAAACCTGTCGCAATAAGATTAACATTACTGGTCTTGCCTTTATTACCTTTACCACCTTTTTTCAATTTTTTCGGTTTTTTAAGGGTTTTTATCAATTCAACAAAAGACAGCGAATTTTTGCTTAATAAACGCCATGTGAGTGGAATTAATAATAAGATACCCAACATTTTCAATAATAAGTTAATCGCAGGTGAAATCAGAACTAAATCAAGTGTTTCATCTTTTTCCACAGGGCCGCTCCATGTAATATTGACTTGATTCCATTGCCAGTTAGGTAGCCCTGGCCCTGTTTGAATATTGGCTTTTGGGTCGATTTCTTTGAGGACTTTTTGTTGTTTACGATAAGATTTATTAGCACGTTTTTTTGCGTAAATATTATCGGATGTTAACGATGAACCACTTGCTATTTTAGGCATCATTTGGCGCATTGGAGTAGGCGCTCGGTTCATTTGCTGTATTTGTTCCATAGGGGCTTCAGCTTTCATCAATATCTGATCATTATTATTATCCGCTGTATAGCTATTTTCACTGGAAAACCACGGTTTTTCTAGTTGTGGATACAAGCCCATACGCACTTCATTAACCATAAATGGCATAATAATCAACAGTAAAACCAGAAAACTCAGGTTGCGATAACTACGAATAAGGGTTTTAAATAAGCCATCAGGCAATACACGTAATAAGGTAACAGCGGCAATAAGGTTTAACCAAATAAACCGTGGTGCATTAGCTTCATGCCAGACTAATGCCAAGGTGATGAGCGCCAATACGCCCCATTGCCACTGCCATAAACGTGCAACTGCAACGGCTGTAATTAACACTAAAAAGAGGTCGAGCAATGTCCATTGTTGTAGCCATGTATTCGGCGTATTGTCCATGCCCCATGCGGAGAATAAGCGCCAGCCTGGGGGTAAATGCAAGGTTGCATTCACATGGGTAAAATCATGATCCCAGCCACTCACAGGTAGCTTGGAACGGTCGGCTTGATAACGGCTATCAGCTTGTAAATTCAGCTCACCGCGACGCACTTCAACACCTTTGAGTTCAGAGCTTTGGCGTTGGGTAATAAACTGGGGATTAGCATCAATCAATACGCGCCCGAGTTGTAAGGCAGGCAAGGCTTCTAAACGCCAGCCTTGGGTCATGCTGCCACGAATCGCATCACGAAAGGTATACGCATTACCATCAAAATCGAGCCATAAATCACGCTTTAAAGAAAGCTTATCAGGCTCTGGCGATGGGTTGCCACGACGGAGTACTTTTAACTGCATGGTTTGTTTAGCGGACATGCGGTACGCTGGCAAGGCTTGCCATTTTGTTGGTAAATTGGTTTGACGGGGCGAGATGCTATTGACCCCTTGGACTTGTACCAGACGCAGTTGGTTATGCGCTTCAAACACCCAAATTTCTTCACTTGGCCATTGTGTTTTTGCGACAGGTTTTGGCATGGCTAATGTCGTTAACGGCTGTTGACTCCGACCTGTGAGGGTAATGCTCCATTGCCCTGAACGTAATTGCACACGCATTGTGCCATTGTGATCAAGACGCGCAGGTAATTTGCTATCTAAACGGAGTGCGGTAAACCCCTCAAGCAAGCTTTGATTGAGTTCGATGTCGCGCTGCCGTCCTGATACGCGCAAATCAATGCGAGTGACGACTTGCATAGGGTGTGCATCAATAATTTTACGATAGACCTGAATATCTAAACTATCCCGCTCGCCTGCTTGCTTTTGACGGCTATTCAACCATAAACGTCCTTGTTGGTTAATCTCTGGCATTTGCACCGCTTTGCCATTCAAGGTGACATTAACAATCCCCGTTTCAGGGGTAATTGATAAAGCTTTTGGGATCTTGCTCCAGAGGAACGTACCCTGTACTCGTTGTGTTCCCACGGCTAGTTTTACCGCAGGAAAACCATTATGTTGTAACACCGTTGCAGGCTCTTCATTAACCAATACACTTTGTGGCCATGTTTTCTTGCTGCCGGGGAGACGTACGATGCTTTCTTTATACACTTGCCATGTTTGCGTAAATTGTCCCTGTTGGTCATTTAAGTTTAAGGTTAACGTCGATGGCCAGACACAGTTACTGCTTTTGTCGTTGTAAAGAAAGGGGCAGTCACGTTGGTCTTGATCTTCTAACACCCAGTTTACCCATGGTTTTAATGGCGTTGGAATATCGTCATCGGTAAGGGGTGGCGCAGCCATTACTGTGCTGCTAAAACTGAGCAGCATAAGGCTAAACAAGAGTCGAATCAGTCGCATATTGTGTATCCTTTAGAGAGTGTTCTTCTACCTTGAGCATAGAAGAGAATAGGGTGTTATTTCTTATTATTGTTATTTTTGTAGCTGAATTGCACCGAAAAATAGCGTGGCGGTACATGTTCAACCAGCCATACACCATTTGCTGAACAGTAAAAGACATGCCCATCCTTATGCATCGTGCTGGCATCAATGGTTAAAATAACGGGCTTTCCATGCCTAGAACCAACATTGTGGGCGGTTTGTTTATCCAACGACAAGTGTACATGATGGCGATTGCGCCTTAGCAAGCCTTGTTCATTAATATAGGGGAGGAAACGTGATGCTGTGCCATGATAGAGCAACTTCGGGGGATTTTGCGCTTCAAGTTGTAAATCAAGTTCAACCGAATGCCCTTGATTGGCACGAATACGACTTTTATCGTCATTAAACGTGTAACGTTGTTTATCATTGTTACTAACGAGGTATTCAAGTTGGGTGAAGCTCAATGAATGACCATTGCGTTTGAGTCCTGCAAGTAGTTCATCAACCGCAGCCCAACCGAATGCATCAAGTTCAATGCCTATTTTTTGTGGGTTGTGGCGTAGGATTAGGCTAAGAAATTTTCCAGTGCGTTTTTGTTGTTGTGCGTTCATATCATTATTTTGTGAGTTTTTTAGTTGTGGTTTCGTTTATAACGTATTTACCATCTTAGGACTCTAAAAAATGATTAGCTACTTATTTAAGCTGGGAGCTTCGTATTGTTATCTTTTACCTTATTCCCGTACCCTTCGACTACGCTCAGGGTACTAATAACTAGCTCTC
>DRMA01000016.1 GCA_011375245.1 Thiothrix sp.
AATACCAAAAAACAATCACACAAAGTATCGTGAAAAAAATAATATCAAAACAAATATCCTAACGGCAATAACAACTATTTATCATAAAATAACTGTAACATTATTTGCCATTTTTTTTGTAACATTTGTATCCTTAACGTTTTATACAGTCAAAGCAGATGTAACAAGAACATCACAACAAGGCTTAACAGGAAATAGCTCCGTTTTTTGGAAAGCAGCAGCAATCTCTGTTTGTTGGGAGAATATGAATTATAAAAAACAACGCTTAATCGTGCGAAAAGCGATAACAGAAACGTGGGAGAAACATGCAAATATTCGCTTTTTAAAATGGGATAAGTGCTCATCATCAAGTAAAGGTATTCGTATTACGGTAGCTGATGAGGTTTCTCATACAACAGGATTAGGAACTTCGATTAACGGCAAAAAGAGAGGTATGGTTCTCAACTTCACTTTTAACAAATGGAATAAACTATGTAATGTACGCCATGGTATTGATCAATACTATGGGTGCTTACGCAGCAATGCTGTTCATGAGTTTGGTCATGCTTTAGGGCTTTCACATGAACAAAACCGAGAAAAAGAAAATTTCTTCTGTCACGCAAAAAATCAAGGATCTTCAGGAGGATTTTATATCACGCCCTACGATAAGCGTTCTATTATGAACTATTGTTCAACACGAAAGTATACAAATCACACGCTGTCAAAACTTGACATTCTAGGTATTCAGCAAATTTATGGTAGTTCTGGTTCTTCATCAAAGAGACCTAATAGCCGTATGGCTCGCTGGTATCTGTCAAGTAGTGCGAAACCAGATTGGCGCTGGTTAAATACAGCAGATGATAAGAATATTCAAGCTGGGGATTTTGATGGTGATGGTTATTCTGATGTTTTTGTTTCCCGAGGCGGTTACTGGTATATCTCCTATGCAGGCAAAACAAAATGGTCAAGAGTTAATCGTGCTAATGCAACCTATCTTAAAATTGGTGATTTTAATGGCGATGGTAAAAGTGATATTTTCACAAAGAAAAACGGCTATTGGTATGTCTCATATGGTGCGACGACGCGATGGAAAAGAATAAACCGTGCAGGAGAAAAATGGCTGCGTTTTGGTGACTTTGATGGAGATGGAAAGACGGATGTACTTTCTATCGATAAGGGCGAATGGAAGCTTTCCTCAGGAGGAACCTCTCGTTGGCGGCGAATTAATAGAGCAAGTGATCGCGGTGTGAGAACAGGCGATTTCAATGGCGATGGAAAAACAGATATGTTTGTCGCAAAGGGAGGTAAATGGTATGTATCTTATAGCGGAACGACGCGTTGGAAACAAATCAATCGCTCATCGAAGACTGATCTCATCCTTGCAGATTTTGATGGCGATGGAAAAACTGACATCCTCTATAAAGATCAACATCATTTTAGAATTTCTTATGCTGGAGTAACTCGATCAAAGATCGTTTATCGAAATGCTGAACCTAAAAACAATAAACTTATCACAGGAGATTTTGATGGCGATGGGAAAGACGATGTCTTAATGCGTTGGAAACCCTAACTATCATTAATTATCATTTTCACATCAAATAAGGCTGAGTGATTGCAAAGATCACTCAGCCTTATTTGCATCTTGCATCCCCATTTTTAGTCCTTTTATCTTATTCGCTTGGGTATAGGTGAGTTGAGGCTGCTTGGTCTGTAAAACGCATGTTCGTTTATTTTGCTAGTATAATTTAACGCAACGATCTCTCAATAATAACAATAAACAACAGTGTTGTTTTATTAACCAACTGGTTTTAAATAGCTCAATAAGGCGATATCTATGAATAAAGAAGCATTATCACTTTTAACTAAAACGGTACAACATAACTGTCATATAGCCGATGCACGTCATGCAGGTGACTATACATTGTGTGTCTATTTACTCAAAATGCGTGAAATGTATCGCTGGGAACAAGGACAAGATTTTAGTAAAACACTTACGACCGATGATGTTGGTGATTGGTTAACAAAACGTGAGGAAAAATGGGATGACGTTGAAGAGAGAGATTATCAACCTCTGGTCATTAATGGTAAGTCCTATGATGCCTTTGATAATGACGCTATTAATATTCTATTAAAAGAAGAAAAACTTGTTTATAACGCGGGGTTAGGTGTACGGTGCCGCGTCCATTTTTTTCTTGGTGAACTGGAAGAATACCATGAACATGATGATTACCGTATCTTGGTATCAGGCAAAGAATACGCGCGTGATATGGGCGCTCCACCTGCGATGGCACAACAACAGAGCATTTTTATTCGCATGGAATCGTTACGGCGTATGTTATGGGAAAAAGTAGAAGAATGGCGAATGTCAGGACTGGATAATCCCATCGGTCGTGCTGCTGCTTATTATGATTTTGACGGCAATGTTGAAAGCGCCTTAGATCAAATGGCAACGCTTGAGGCCGATGTTCTTATTGCACATGAGATTGGTGAAGTACAAGCAGGAAAACTATTGGGGGATGAACAATGGTCTGCCATGCTTAATGGCCTACCCGCACGGAGTCATGCCGAATTAATGTTACGTGCTGTTCGCGATCACCTTGCGGATACGTTACACACCTTGCCCTTTTTATTGCAAAACAAACATCCTGCTTGTTTGCATTTTTATTTTGGTGTTATGACCTCTATGGGTAAAAAACTATCACCTGCATTATATGCGGCTTATAAACACTGGCATAACACCCATGATTTAAGCCAATTACAGGTACTGATTGAAGTACATAAGACACATTGGCAACAAACAGCGCAGCAAGCAATAGCTATTTTTCAAAAGGATGCCGAACAAGCAGTACAGAAGATTGAAGATTTGATTGAAACACGAATAGCACGATAAGGTAGATTGGGGGGGGAGATTATTTAACCACCACCACAGCCGCCACCACCACAGCCACCACAGCCACCACAACTACCACCATCACCGCTGGCGCCAATTGTCCACCATGCAGGGCTTTTAGTGGCAGGTGTATCATTTACATTTATCCTTTGAAAAAGCTTGTCACCAGAAAAGCGTTCTTCTAACGTAGGCCAAACAGTGGAGGGAGGCTTTTCCCCAAAAATATATTGATAGCTTTCCAGTGTACGTTTGTACTGATCAGAATATTTTACTTGTTCTTCCATACCACCAAGCGTTGGCTGATGATGTAATGGTCTACCAAGTAGTTTTTTACATAACTCAACCCAATAAGAATGGGTGTAAATCATATGCAGATGCCAAACTTGATCAACCTGATCAGAAGGAGTGACTATATGCCCAGCAAACTGAGTTAAGACAATAAAACGAAAGTATTCTTCAAGTACATCTTCTGTATAGGGCTTATCCCAAGCGTTCTCATTAGCTAGGCGATCTATAAATGTAAATTCTGCATCTGGTTGAGTAAATTCAAAAAACTGTAATTTAGCATACAGTTCCATTGCTTCTGAGTGGGGTATGCTTGACATCATATTTCCTCCAAGTGGTTAACAAAGAGCCATTGTTTTCGGGTTAACCTAACATTTGTATTACACGTTTAAAGTCTCATAATGATGACAATAGGGTATGCAGATGATTCTTTAGATGCCCCATTTAGAAAAACTACACTCTGAAATGAAAGGTAAAATACAATGAATGCTAATAATCGGGAAAACACAACAAATATGATTAAGATACAACTTGATACATGCTTAAAAAACCGTACACTCAGCAATTACTTCTTAATGCCTACTAACTAGGCAAATTATTAGCAAA
>DRMA01000017.1 GCA_011375245.1 Thiothrix sp.
ATATCTTTCTTTATTTGTTCATAGGCTTCATCATCCGTAATTCCTTGTTGGTATGCCAATACCGCAGCCGCTTTATAGCGTAAAACAAGTGTACTACCATTATCAGAAAACTCATAAGCACCTGTTAGTAACCCATTTCTAACATGCCATGATCCAATAATAAGCATATAAGGTACGATAATAATCAACAACAAACGTGACAAGCTGACTCTCTGTAAGTTAACTGATTTCCTAAACCAAATAATTCCCATAACAACAGGAAAAATAAGAAAGTAATTAACAGGTCGTGTCATTGTTGCTGCTGCTAATGCTAATCCTACTAATAAAGCAAACCTGTATACGTGTTTTTTGCTTAGCATCATATAGACAAAAAATACAATAAATAATGTTGTTATCGCTGTCGATAACGTCTCTGACAACATCACTTGGGAATATACAAACTGTAGCGGTTCAAGTGCCATGAGTAAGGCTGCAATAACACCTGTGCTTTGACTCCATAACTTAGCTGCAATTAAATAAACAGAAAAGATAGTGAGTGTACTCACAAGAATTTGGGCAATAATTACAGCATAACGATTTTCACCAAATAATTTATAAACAGTTGCAATAAAAACGGAATAAAGGGGAGCGGCATTTAGCGCTCTTGAATTAATGGCATGAGGCTCAAGCGCTAATGAACCTGTATCTAATAAAGCCTTTGCTGGTAGTTCGTAACGCGCAGTATCAAAATCATAAATTCGACTTACATCACTTTGATATACTGAGTTAAAAATAATAATTTTAACTAATGTTACTATTGCCAGAATGGCAATTAGTAATAAATACAACCCCTGTTCCTTTTCCTTTGGCTTTACACGCATCCTTAAATAGTCCCAAGTTTAATAAGATTATAAGCAAAATCTTATACACACAAAAAACACGCAAGCAACAAGGCAGGATTTAGTTATAAATAAATTTTATTTTTTAGTGGCATCAAATTTATACTCAATTAATTGACACAATGACTCTCATTTTCTTATATAGTCAGCTTTAAATGCCAAACTACCTACCAAAGTGTAGAGCCCAAAATAGTAAAAAATGTATCAACATGCAAACTCAATATAGCTCATTATTTAATCATTTTCAATAAGGAAATATTGACATTGAGTACAACGAGAAAAAAAATTCAACTGCTTTTTACAGGTAATTATTCATAATTATAAATGACAGCCAACGATTATAACTACATATGTCCCAACCCAGATTTTTGAAACAAGACCTTACCAACATAACGCGCACCTTCTTTGGTTAAATGCCGACCATCATAAGAAATCAATCGCAAATCATTAGTAAAAACAGGACAGGTTGTTGAATCAACACAAATCAGCTCATGCTGGTCAATAAACTCAACACCTTTATCTAAACCGCTTTCAAGAATATCATTAATATCTTTAGAAACCGTACCCACATCATTCCGTAATGTTATTAGCTCCTTATCTTCCATATGAAGATAACGTTTAATGGAAATTTTACCAAAAAACTTACTACCAATGACAATCATCTTTTGGTTTTTCCCTAATGCAAATTGTTCAATGCTTTGTGATAAACGTTTTGCTATTTCTGGCTTCCAACGAGCTACATAAATAACTAAATCAGCTTGTTGAATTACGCCCATAGAACGCTCTAAACTATCAGCATGTACAGGATTTTCACAAATTTTACGATCTTGTGGTTTAATATAATAAGGCGAACTATCACCAACAATTGTTTGGCATTTATAAGGAATAAAACGCATACTAATTTGATAGTTTTTTAAAAAATTATTTTCAACAATGCCATTAATAAAATCACATGATTGACTATCACCAATAATTAATATTTTTTTCTTTGTGCTTTGAGCATCAAATGGTTTTTTACGCAGTGCCCGACATTGAGAAAAAGTATAATCACCACTTTTTCTTATATTCGCTGCCTTAACTAAGTTGCTACGCACATTGAAATTAACAGCAGAGGCTGTTGATATAACCATAATAAAAAGACTAATAATCAATAGTATTGAATAAATCAACGGCAAACATACTTTTTTTTCCCCTAAAATCATAAAAACCTCTTTTTTACTCAAGTTATATGACCCAGAATCATATATAATTTTTCACATAATTCCCACCTCTCTAAAAGAAATCAGTCAAGGAAACAGCTTATTTTTCACACTGCAGCCAACACAATAAACGGGCAAAATCATCTTAATACCCAACAACAGAAAAATATCTCAATGCAATTAGAATCATCTAGAAGGATGCGATTTTGAACTATAGACGAGAAATTGATGGCTTACGTGCTCTTGCTGTTATTCCTGTTATTTTATTTCATGCAGGCTTTGAATGGTTTAGTGGTGGCTATATTGGGGTTGATGTTTTTTTTATCATTAGTGGCTACCTTATTACCTCTATTATTATTATCGAAAAAGAAGCAAAAACATTTACCTTTAGGCATTTTTATGAACGACGCGCACGACGTATCTTGCCTGCTCTCTTTTTCGTTCTGTTTATCTGTCTGCCTTTTGCATGGTTCTGGTTATTGCCTAATGAACTAGAAGAGTTTGGCGAAGGGCTTGTTGCTGTTACGCTCTTTGCATCCAATATTCTTTTTTGGCTAAAAACCGATTATTTTGCCACTGATGCTGAATTTATCCCCCTGCTCCATACATGGAGTTTAGCAGTAGAAGAGCAATTTTATATTGTCTTTCCACTATTACTCACCGCTCTTTGGACGCTCGGTAAACGATGGCTAATTGCTGTTATTATTCTCATTGCCTTAGTAAGTCTTGCTTTTTCTGAATGGTTATGGCGTTATGCTGCTGAAGCTAACTTTTACCTACTTATCAGTCGCGCTTGGGAATTAATGATTGGAGCACTCATTGGCTTTTATTTATACCAAACGCCTCAACAGCAACAAAACAACAAAATAACGCAAATAGCTAGCATATTGGGCTTATTCCTTATCCTATACGCTATTTTTTTCTTTGATGAGACAATCCCCTTTCCAAGCTTGTATGCATTAATTCCAACACTTGGAACAGCACTCATTATCCTCTTTGCCACACCTTACACATTGGTTGGAAAACTGCTTGCCCTACCTCCATTAGTTGGTATTGGACTTATCTCTTATAGCGCCTATCTATGGCATCAGCCTATTTTTGCGTTTGTACGTATTCATCATTTAGAGCCTCCTAACCCCTTTCTACTCGCCTGTCTGAGTGTATTGTCTTTAGTCTTAGCTTATTTAAGCTGGAAATTTATTGAACAGCCGTTTAGAAATAAGCAACGCTTTAATCAACGAAAAATATTTTTCTTAGCAATCATGGGGAGTTTACTATTTATCAGTATTGGTTTTTGGTTCATTATGAGTAAGGGGGCTATGTATCGCTTTGAATAAAAAAACGAATAAAATAGGATATTACCATGATTAATAAAACAATAATGCTTGTATTATTTTCTCTATTCTCATCTTCATTCGCCTTCGCAAATGATGTTCGCTCACAATTATTACAAGCCGCTGATAATGAAGCAAGCGGGGAATATGTACGTCAACGTTTTCTTCAATGGGCAAAAGTCCCCTTTAACTTAAACGATACTAAAAAAAAGGCACTTATTATTGGTGATAGTCATGCACAAGATTTTTTTAACAGCGTACTAGAAAGTAACTCGCTCACCCAATACCAAATTCGCACTCGCTATATACCTACAGGCTGCCAACCATTCATTGGTAAAGAAGCTGAGTTATTTATCCTTCCTAAGGATCAAGCATTGTGTGAAACAGCAGACAATTTACACTTAGCAAAAGCACAAATTGCCCAAGCTGATGTTGTGATTCTTGTTGCAAACTGGAAAGAATGGTCGGCTATACAATTACCTCACACCATTAAAGCACTACAACTTAATACACAACAGAAACTTATCATTATTGGCAGAAAAAGCTTTGGAAAAATATCAATACGACGTTATTTACGTTTACCAAGTAAAAAACTATCGAGCTTAAGAAATAAGCCTGATGCTGTACAAATGAAAATCAATACATTAATGAAAAACAGCTTAAGTAAAGATATATTTGTTGATTTACAAGACATTATTTGCGGCTCACAAACGACCTGCCCTCTCTTTACCGAAGAAGCGGCTTTAATTTCATTTGATGGTGGGCATCTAACAAAAGAAGGGGCAAAGTATATTGGGCAACAACTGTTTAAAAACTCTATACTTAGCCGCTTATAAAATAGCAAAGAAAAAATAAATTAAAGATAATTTCACAAAAATATCACTCATAAAAAATCAGTAATTACAATAACATAATATAAATATGTCTATTATTGCATCTATATAGAAACACTTATCGTTCTTGATATATATCATATTTGTTCTACAGTTATAGAAAGCAGCGCAAAAATGAATAACAATATTACATCATTCATAATGCCTGCTTTTAGTAACACTTATTGAACAAGGATCATTACAAGACACATAATTCAAGAGGAATGATATGGCTATTACAGTCCCCCAGCAAGGTACTCATACCGAAAATGAAGCCCTTCCAACCATACGAAAAGTTGATCGAACTGCACCTAACCATTGGTTAGCAAAAGGCATTGATGACTTTATGGTTGCCAATCCAGCAAGCATTATGTACGGCATCTTATTTGTTGTTGCTGGAGCATTAACCATCTGGCTAACACAAACCAACCCTATTTTTGTCTTAGCTATTATCACTGGATTTTATTTAGTAGGTCCTCCCGTAGCTGCGGGTATCTATGATATGAGCCAACGTATTGAAAAAGGTGAAAAGGCTTCACTCATCCATGCTATTTCAGTATTGGGTAATAATGTTAGGTGTTTACTTGGGATGGTGTTTATCCTTGGAGGCCTTATGTTAGCTTGGACAGTAGTCGCAGGTATTCTTGTTAGCCTATTTTTTGAAAATACTGCTGCTATCATAGGTAACTGGGAAGCCATTACGTCAGGCAGCCAAGCCTTACCTTTTTCAGGTGTTCTATTTCTAGGTGGTGTTATTCTTGCACTACTCGCCTCTGGTGTTAGCCTTACTTTCCTCCCGTTACTCAACCAACGAAAAATGGGTACAATATCAGTACTGCTTATTCTTGCTGCAATCATGTTAGCTTGGGTTCGCGCCATGGTTATGGCAGTAAATGCTTTTGTTGATAATGATGAGATGATTTCAGGCAGCTGGAATGCTTTACTTAATGAACCTCAATTTATTCCTTTCCTAGTGGTTTTTCTGCTCATTGGTCTTATCTTTGCAGCCGTTGCATTCACCATTAGTGTTGTATCTGTTCCACTCATTATTGAACGTCAAATTAATGTTTTTACAGCAATAAAAACCAGTATTCGAGCAGTGAGAAAAAACCCTATCACCATGATGCGCTGGGCTGCTACCATCGCTGTTTTACTTGCGGTGGGTATGGGCTTTTTCTTTGTTGGTTTAGCCGTTGTACTACCGATTATAGGTCATGCAAGTTGGCATGCTTATCGCGAGATTATTGTTGAAGAAAAAATAGGTAGTAAATTGTAATCAAAAATCAATAAAAAAGGCTCCGTCATCAACGGAGCCTTTTTTATTGATTTTTGATTAAC